>NZ_JBIALD010000028.1:0-3009 GCF_042873115.1 Streptomyces sp. NPDC005017
CAAGCACCGGGCCAAACGTCACGACGTCGGTAAAACCGTCAAACGCGCCGAGTCGATCAAGGAACACCAAGCCCGCCGAGGATAAACGCCAAGCTTGGCGTCGGGCGCCGTAGGGGCCGCGGCGCGGCTCGGACTTGCGGAGGGGGACACGGGCGCGGACGTCGGCGCGTGCGTCGCAGGGGAGTCGGACGGCCGCTGTTCGGAGGAGGCCACGTTGCCGACCGGCCGCCCCCTCTCCGCCGCGTCCGTCCCCCCTCCCTTCAGAATCACCATGGTCACGGTGGACACGGCGACCGCGGCGGTGCCCGCCGCGAGCAGGCCCCACCGCTTACGGGCGGCCCGTATACGCGCCGGCGGCGCGTCCGCGGGGACGACCGTCCCGGGCGACGATTCGGCGACGAACATCGCAGGCTCTGCGTGCACGGGCGGAGGCGGGGCGTCAGGCTCGGCCGGCTCCGCGTCCGCCGCCCGCCGCGCACGTTCCCGCACCGCGTCCGCCAGGACCCAGCGCCGGTGCAGTTCGCCCAGTTCCTCGGGAGTCGCCTTGCACACCCGGGCGAACCGGGCGACGGCAGCGCTGTCGGCCGGCACCCCTTCCCCCTTGCAGTACCGGTGCAGCGTCGAGGTGCTCATGTGCGCCTGCTTCGCCAGAGCCTCGTAACTCAGCCCGGACCGCTCCTTCAACTCGCGCAGCAGTGCGGCGAAATCGGCTGTCTCTTCCGCTGCCCCCACCAGTCCTCCATCCCGTTCGGCATCCCACGATCGCCACGTTCCTCCAGGCCAGAGCCAGTGCGGACATCCCGGCATTCCGAAACTCCCGGTGGAATGGCGGACGGGACGCCGCACGCTACAAGCTCGGGCCATCCAAGCACGGCACCTCGCCGGACACGGTGGCCGATCCCGCCCAACTCGCCTTCAGGGGGCAGCACTTCCGTGCCACGCGCACACACCGCACACCCACGCCGCGCCCAGGCTGATCTTCGGGTCGGCCCCCTCCGGGGGCCAGGACCTCACCCCTGTGCCCAGGAAGGCAAAAACCCGGCATGGCTCCAGCCCGAGTCGCACCCGCCGCGAGGCGCGGCGGAAACCCTGGCGGCAGGCACGGTGTTCCACTCCGATCGCGGGGCGTAGGGAACTCCATGATCTTGGAAGCCCGTGCCTGTCCCGTTCCCTGGGCACCACCGAGCCGGCAGATCGCCGGGAACCGGGCGTCACGCGACTACGCCGAAGCCCTGTGTTCCGACCCGACAGTATTGCGCCCTGGATGAGGCGCATCACGCAGGAGGAAGAATGACGCGCAGAAACCCGTATGCACTCTTTCAGGCGAAAAGGAGATTCTCGGGGGGCTTATCGCTCTTCGTGCTCGCTCTCTCGGTGGCGCTGATGCTCGCCGGGTCCGCACTGCCCCGTGTCGGGCATGAAGCCGTCGCGGCGGATGCCCCAGGCTGCTCGGCTCACGCCACGTCCTTCGACACCTCACCGACGTACCCTGAGGGTGCCGCCGACCTGCGGGTCGGTTGCGCCCGGGACGCAGGCGGTCTCCGCGAGCTGGCGAGTCGTGACGACGACCTGGTGGCAGCCATAGATTTCTATCCCGGGGAGCATCCGGAGCTGCTGCGTCAGGAGATGCAGAAACTGGTCGCCACCGTCCACGGGGACCAGGCGAACGGGCTTTCGCTCAGTGAGTCTTTCACGCTGCACATGGAAAAGAACAGCGTGGGATATCACCAGCAGCAAAGTGACGGTATCGACTACAACGGCAGCATACAGATCGTCGGTGACAGCCTGGTCATCGTGGTGCCGGCCGGCGAATTCGGCGCCACGGGTTTTTGGGAAGGTCTCTGGAAGAAACTCGTCGTGGGTGCGGCTATTGCTGTGACCCTTGTCGCGTCGGGGGCCCTGTGCCTGGCCTTGTTCCCTGCCGGTCCTTTCGCCGGACCGGTCTGCGGTGCCGTGGCGGGGGGCCTGTCGGGAGGCGTCGGCGAGCTGGTGAGTGCCGCTCTGGACCAGAAGCCGATCGACGCGGAGGTCTGGGGCAACGTGGTGGGCAGCGCGATCTTCGGTGCGGTCACCGGTGGCCTGGGCGTCCATTTCATGCAGCTCACAGCTGCCAGTACAACCACCTTGATCGCCAATGCTCAATCCACGCTGCGCACCTGGGCGTCGAAACTCGGAGCCTGGGGGAACCCGCTCGGCGCTCTGGCGAACCTGCTCACCGAGCACGTCGCCAACATCATCCACGCAACTGTCCAGCGGCTCGCGCGAGGGAGGATCGGGGTCAGCGATGTGGGCCTGCGGGTCATGGCGCTGGGTGACTCGATCACGTACGGCACCGCCAGCTCGAACGGATCCGGGTACAGGTCGGCGCTGTACGGCCACCTGACCCAGCATGGCGGGTCGGTGGAATTCGTCGGCTCGCAGCGCTCGGGAGCGGCGCCCGCCGCGAGCGAGGGGCATCCCGGCTGGCTGATCGGGGACATCGCCGGCATCGTGGACTCCGCCCTGGCGACGTACCGGCCCGACGTGGTGCTCTTGCACATCGGTACCAACGACATGAGCAACAACGTCGATCCGCGCGGCGCGCCGGCCAGGCTCGACAGCCTGATCGACCAGATCCTGCGGTACGACCCGGATGTGACGGTGCTGGTTTCGACCATCGTGCCGGCCGCGTTTCCGGAGACCGCGGCTCGGATCGCCACGTACAACGCGGCGATCCCGGGTGTCGTGGAGGCCCGGCGGGCGGCCGGCCAGCACGTCCAGTTGGTCGATATGGACGCGGTCACCACTGCCAATCTGGCCGATGGCCTGCACCCCAACGACCGCGGCTACCAGAAGATGGCAGGAGCGTTCTACGACGGACTGGTGACGGTGGCCCAGGCGGGCTGGATCGAAGGACCCGACAGCGGCGATACCCCGGCCGGGGGCCCTGTCAAGGGGTGGCACTCACAGGGCACTGTCGCGTCGGGAACTTTCAGCGCAGGTGCCGGCGCCGCTGTGTACGCCGACATC
>NZ_JBIALD010000028.1:3104-110261 GCF_042873115.1 Streptomyces sp. NPDC005017
ACATCAACGGCGACGGCAGGGCCGACTACCTGCAGGTCAACGACAACAGCTCGGTCAAGGCCTGGATCAACGGCGGCCCCAACCCCAAGGACCCGGCCGATGCCCGCAGCGAGTGGCTGTGGTGGCCGCAGGGAACCATCGCCAGCGGCGTCGGCGCAACAGGGGCTCAAGTCCGCTTCGCCGACATCAACGGCGACGGCAGGGCCGACTACCTGCAGGTCAACGACAACAGCTCGGTCAAGGCCTGGATCAACGGCGGCCCCAACCCCAAGGACCCGGCCGGAGCCAGCAGCGGATGGCTGTGGTGGCCGCAGGGAACCATCGCCAGCGGCGTCGGCGCAACAGGGGCTCAAGTCCGCTTCGCCCCGCTCTACGGGAGAGCATCCGCCGACTACGTCCTCATGGGCAGCATGGACGACGGCAGCGCCGTGCAGGTCTGGGAGAACCGTGGCCCCAAGCCCAATGAGCCCATCGGCAGTGACTGGTACTGGTACCCGGGCGGATACGTCGCCAGCGGCGTCGGCGTCGACGCAAGGCGTATCCAGTTCGCCGACCTCAACGACGACGGCCGGGCCGACTACCTCGATGTCGACCCCCAGAACGGCGCCACCCGAGCCTGGCTCAACATCGGCTGACGGCACCGCGAACACCGCAGCCACCCTGCGCCTCCCTACCCGGCAGCACTGATCCACCAGGGGCGGCCGGCAACCAGGCGCACGTCGTCCTCGCGGTCGCGTGCGGGTTGATGAAGGGTCGGGCGCTTGCGGGGTTGGTAAGAGTCGCCCTGACGGTGGCATGTGGAGGCAGGCACGGCCTCCGCCGATCACGGGATGTCGGGTCCCTGATCGGCACGACGGAAGACCGTGCCTGCCTGCTCACCCTCGCCCACAACGAACAACCCGCGTCTCAGCTTGATCTTTAACCAGCAGCTGTCGAACGGGGTTCGCACGCGTTCACTCGGCCGGTTAATCGCCGCATGTCAGAGCGGCCTTCGCCTGATCCTGTGTTCCGGATCAAGAAGCACGCTGAGCTGCACTGGATTTCATAGCGGCCCTGAGACGCCATCCGCTTCCGAACGTGATCGTTTAGTTCGGGTGGGTGGGCATGAGCTCCCGTTCGTGGCGGGAGAGATGGGCGTGGCTCGTCCGCTCGTCTGGCTCGTGGAGGTGACCGAAGTGCTGAGCGGGACCGTCGGCCTGGACACGGTCGAGCAGGTGATCGTCGAGAACCGGCACGCCGAGCTCTGGATCGACGACCGGGCCAGCGTCGATACCTACCTTCGGACGTGGCGGACGCTGGACGCGAGTCCACGACCAAGAAGTTCAACTGCCCCGCATCTACGCGGTCAGCCATTGTCTCGGCGGCTTCTGACACATCACGGTCCCGCGGCCGTGCACGGCGGCGGGACCGTGTGCGTCGCGGTCAGGCCAGGGAGTCGGCAATCGCCTCGAAGATGTCGGCGTCCGTCTCCCGATGCCACTCGGGCAGCTCCGGCCAGTCGGCGACGTACCCAGGCTTGGGGTCACCGAAGTGCTTGTACATCTGCCCGATCCAGCACGTCGCGACGAAGCGCCCACGCTGCTCGCGTGTGAGCCGGTAGGCATTGCCGGCGCTCTCCTCGATGAACTGCCGGACCTGCCTGTACACGGCGCCGGCCGCTTCCCGCTCCCAATCCGGCGTCTCTTCCCAAGGGGTGACGTAGCCCGGCTTGGGCTCACCGGGGAAGTGCTTCGTCACCCCGGAGACCCACGCTTCACGGAACAGTCGAGCACCATCGGCGGCCTGCCAATCCTTCCGTCAGGTCGCGCACACAACAGCGATCTCGGCGGTCGACTCCGCCACGTGCCGGTCCCGGCCCATCCCGGCAAGATCCGCGCGCAGCGTCTGGAGTCTACGGGCGACGTACCCCGAACCGGACGTCCGCGCCACCCGCAGCGCCTCCCTGCCGTAGTGCACGACCTGTTCGGCATGCCCCGCTTGGCACCGACCATCGCAAGATCGGCCAGCACGACACCCCGGCGACGGGACGGCACACCTCGTCGCAGAGCGGTCGAGTCGAGTGCGCTCTTCAGCGCGGCCTCGGCCAGGTCGAGCCGACCGAGCTGGACGTAGCGCGCCCCGCGCTCCTCGGCCAGCCACTAACCGTCCAACCGCAACCAGCCGGCGTTGTGCACAGGTCCCGGCAGGTGCGTCACCTTCTGCGCCTCGTCCATGGCGCGCTCGCAGGCGTCCAGGTTCCCGAGGTCGGCGTACGCCTCGCCTTGCACGGAAGCCACCCAGTACCGGGTCGACAGTCCGCCTCCCCGCGTGCGGCCACACGCCGGGCGACGTCCAGGGTCTCCGCTGCTTCCTGGTAGCGGCGCGTGTACATGTCGACATAGCGTGCCGAACCAGTGCGCAGGCCCACAGGTCCAAGTCGTGCGCCTGTGTGCTCGCGGATGCTGCCAGCGTGTACGCCGCCGCGGCGTCGAGGTACCGGTTCTCGTCGAACGCCAGCTCCCCGGCAAGCTGGAACAAGTCGCCGGCCGCTTTGCACAGGCCGTCCGTGTGCCGTACGGGACTTGATCGGAGGCTGTCGTTCAGCGCGGTGAGCTGGTCCTGCACGACTGCGGTCACGGAACGCTTGGCCCGTGCGAGTTGGTACACCTGCCACAGATGTCGGTTCATCAAGTGGAAGGCCGTGCCGGTGGAGAAGGCCACGGCCCCGGATGCGGGCGTGGGCTTCCCCGACGGCTTCGACACGGCGAGTGAACCGCCCCGCCCGATGTCCCGTCGCGACCGCCTGTTGCTGGAGCCGGCCGGTAGCGCCGCCACCGAAGGCAGGTTCACGGTGGCTCTGACTGGCGCGGTGATCGAGGAACTGCAAGCCGCGGTGGGGAGGCGCCCCGTCGGCACGCCCCGCACCTCGAACTGGCCGTCCGGATCCGCGCAACGTCCGTCCAGGCTCTGCATCGCGGTGACTTCCGGCAGCGGGTGCTCACGTTGTCCCGTTCGGCGGGCTCGATGACCGGACGGTTCTGGCATCTCTTCCCCGGCATGGAGTCGACCTACGCGCAGCTGCCCACCGTCGATGCGGAAGCGGAGCCGGCGCAGTTGTCCTTTCACGCGGGACGCGTGCCGGCCGACCTGCTCACCCGCGCACCGCAAGCGCTGCCCCGGATCGTCGGCGCCGGGAGTTCCGCCATCCCGACAGGCACGTCCTCTTCCCCCGCGACCTCGCCGTCAGCGTCCAGGACGGTCACGCACGGCTGGTGGAGATCGCCACGGGTGGGCGGCTGGAGCTGCTCGCGCCGACCGCGATCAACTTCCTGTGGAACAACTACGAGCCGCCGACGGCCCGTTTCCTCGGCGAGACCAGCCGGGCCTCCGCGCCGCAGGTGACGTGGTTCGACTGGGGCGCCGCCTGGGCTCTTCCCTTCACCCCGGCGCTCACCTACCGGCGCACCATTGGACGCCGCCGTCGCCCAGCTCCGCGCCGAGGGCCACGAGATCACGGACGAGGACGTCTCCCGGCTCTCGCCGCTCAAGGACCGGCACATCAACTTCCTGGGCCACTACCAGTTCAACATCATCGCCAGTGGGTCCGGCGGCGGACTGCGGCCGTTGCGTGACCCGGAGGCCCGGGACGACGAGGACGGCGAAGGAACAGGCGAGTGTTGTCGGGTGGGGGCGAGGCGGACGGCCGTGCTGTCGCTGGAGGGCCATGCCAAGACGGCGTGAAGATCGCCGATGGCGGCGTTAAGACGGCGCCAAGATTCTGGCGCCGCTTCGATGGGCGCGTTGGCTGCCGGTTGTGTCGATATCGTTCAAGCGGCTGATCGTGGGCCGCCCCTTGAGTAGTGACCGTCTGGGCGAGCAGATGCTGCCGAAGCGGGTCGCCCTGCCGGTCTTTGCCAGTGACCCGTTGTCGTCGGTGGCGTACGCGACGCAGGAGATCCTGCTGGTGCTGACGCTGGGCGGGCTGGCCTATCTGCACCTGGCGCCGTGGGTGGCGGCGGGTGTGGTGGTGCTGCTGGCAGTGGTGGTGCTGTCGTACCGGCAGGTGGTGCAGGCCTACCCCTCCGGCGGCGGCTCGTACGAGGTGGCCTCCCGCAACCTGGGCCCCTCCGCGGGGCTGGTGGTGGCGTCGGCGCTGATGGTGGACTACGTGATGACGGTGGCCGTGTCGGTGGCGGCGGGCGTGGACAACATCATTTCCGCGGTGCCGGCTCTGGGCCCGTACCGGGTGGTGGTGAACCTCGGGTTCGTGGCGCTGCTGACCGCGATGAATCTGCGAGGGGTCCGCGAGTCGGGGCGGCTGTTCGCGGTGCCGACCTATCTGTTCATTGCCGGCGTGCTGGCGATGGTGGTCATCGGGCTGTTGCAGGCGGCCTTCGGCCATGCGCCGGTGGCCGAGAGCGCAGGATGGCAGGTCCACGCCGAGCCTGGGAGCGCGGGGCTGACCGGGATGGCGTTGGTGCTGCTGGCGCTGCGGGCGTTCTCCTCCGGCTGCACCGCGCTGACCGGCGCGGAGGCGATCTCCAACGGGGTTCCGGCGTTTAGGCCGCCCAAGGCACGGAACGCGGCCACCACGATGGCGGTGATGGGCGGGCTGTCGATCACCATGTTCGCCGGGATCACGGCGCTGGCCCTGATCGCGGACGTGCGGTACGTGGAGGACGCCTGCCAGCTGGTCGGCTTCCCCGGCGACTGTGCGACCGGAAGCCAGCGCACGGTGATCGCGCAGATCGCGGCGGCGGTGTTCGGCGGCACGGACACGGTGATGTTCTTCTACATCCAGGCCGCGACCGCCTTGATCCTGATCCTGGCGGCCAACACCGCCTTCAACGGCTTCCCGCTGCTGGCAGCGATCCTGGCCGAGCACCGCTACCTGCCGCGGCAGCTGCACACCCGCGGGGACCGGCTGGCGTTCTCCAACGGCATCGTCATCCTGGCGGTGGTCGCCGCAACCCTGATCTACGCCTTCGAGGGGTCGGTGACCCGTCTGATCCAGCTCTACATCCTGGGCGTGTTCACCTCCTTCACCCTCTCCCAGGCCGGCATGGTCCGGCACTGGAACCGTGAACTGGCCGACCGGCCCGACCCTGCACAGCGTCGGCGGATCCACCGCTCGAGGACGATCAACGCGGTGGGCGCCTGCCTGACCGCGCTCGTGCTGGTCGTGGTCCTGGTCACCAAGTTCAGCCATGGCGCCTACCTGGTGGTGATCGCCATGCCGGTGCTCTTCGCGATGATGCGCGGCATCCGCCGCCACTACGACCGGGTCGCAAAGGAACTGCGCCCGCGGCCGGGCGGCATCGTGCTGCCCAGCCGCACCCACGCGGTGGTGCTGGTCTCCCAGCTGCACCAGCCCACCCTGCGCGCGCTGGGCTACGCCAAGGCCACCCGTCCGGACTCCCTCACCGCACTGACCGTCAAGATCAGCGACGAGGAGGTGGGCGCGCTACGCGCCGAGTGGGCGGAGCGGGAGATCTCGGTGCCGCTGACGGTGATGGCCTCGCCGTACCGCGACATCACCGGCTCGGTGCTGGAATACATCGCCCGCCTGCACCGCGAACACCCCGAGGACCTGATCGCCGTCTACATTCCCGAGTACGTGGTCGGCCACTGGTGGGAGCATCTGCTGCACAACCAGTCGGCGCTGCGGCTCAAGGCCCGGCTGTTGTTCCAGCGCGGGGTGATGGTCACCAGCGTGCCGTGGCAGCTGGACTCCAGCGACCGTGTGGCCGCGCAGGAGCCGTACTCCACATCAGGTGGCGCCGGGGCGAGGGTCGGATAGCGTTTTGATCATGAAGGGTTTGGACCTGGCGCACCGCCGTGGACAGCGCGGGAGCACGGGCCGTCGGCTGGCCGCCGTCGGCGCCGCTACGGCGGGCCTGGCAGTCCTGACCGTGGCCCTGGTGCCCGTGAGGGATTCGCTGTCGCTGGCGAGCATCGTGCTCATCTACCTCACGGCGGTGGTCATCGTGGCCGCCACCGGCGGCTTGCGCCTGGCGCTGGCCGCCGCGGTGGCCTCCGATGTGCTGGTCAACTTCTTCTTCGTCCCGCCCTTCCACACCCTGGGCGTGCAAAACCGGGATCTGGTCATCACCCTGGCCGTCTACGTGGTGGTCGCCACCACCGTCAGCGTCGCGGTCGACCTGGCCGCCCGTCAGCGCGCCGCCGCCGCCCGCAGCGGCATCGAGGCCGCCCTCCTGGCCCGCATCACCGAAGCGCCGCTGGAGGAGCGGCCGCTGAGCGCGGTACTGGAGCACGTCCGGGACACCTTCGGCATGGCCGGCGCCGCGCTGCTGGAACGCGACGCCGACGGCGAACGCCCGGTCGCCGTCGTCGGCGAGCCACCCTCAGCTGATCCGGCGCTGTCCGCGCCGGCCGGGGAGCACCTGCGGCTGGTGGCCGACGGCCCGGCCGTCTTCGCCGCCGACCAGCGCTTCCTCACCCTGCTGGCCACCGCCGCCGCCCGCGCGCTGCAGGCCGAGCGCCTGGCCGCCCAGGCCGCCCGCGCACGAGAGCTGACCGAGATCGACAAACTGCGCGCCGCGCTGCTGGCAGCCGTCGGCCACGACCTGCGCACCCCGCTCGCCGGCATCAAAGCGTGCGTGTCCAGTCTGCGCGAACCCGACCTGGAACTCACCGACGCCCAGCAAGCCGAACTCCTGGCGACCGTGGACGCCTCCGCCGACAAGATGAACGACCTGGTGGAGAACCTCCTCGCGCTCAGCCGCCTGCAAGCCGACGCCCTGAGCGTCCACCCCCGCGCGACCGCGCTGGACGAGATCACGGCCGCCGCCCTCCTGCACACCCCGTTCCCCCCGGGACGCGCCGTCGGCGTCGACGTTCCCGACGACCTGCCGCCCGCCTGGGCCGACCCCGGCCTGCTCGAACGCGTCATCGCCAACCTGGTCGCCAACGCGCTCGACGCCGGACCACCCGACCAGCCCGTCAACGTCCACGCCCGCCACGAAGGAAACATGATCCGCCTGCAGGTCATCGACCATGGACCGGGAATCCCCGCAGAGGAGCGGGAACGCGTCTTCGCCCCTTTCCAGCGCCTGGACGACCACACCACCCATCACGGACTCGGCCTGGGCCTGGCCATCGCCCGCGGCTTCACCGAAGCCATGCACGGCACCCTCACCCCCACCGACACCCCCGGCGGCGGCCTGACCATGACCCTCACCCTCCCCACAGCACCATGACCCGCATCCTCATCGTCGACGACGACCCCCACCTGCTGCGCGCCCTGACCATCGCCCTGACCGCCCGCGGTTACCAGACCAACGCCGCTCCCGACGCCACCACCGCGTTGCAGGCCGCAGCCACCGCCGCTCCCGACCTCGCCGTCATCGACCTCGGTCTGCCCGACCTCGACGGCATCAACATCGTGGAAAGCCTCCGCGGCTGGTCCACCGCCCCGATCATCGTCCTGTCCGCCCGTCACGACGAGACCGCCAAGATCAACGCGCTGGACGCCGGCGCCGACGACTACGTCACCAAGCCCTTCGGCATGGGCGAACTCCTCGCCCGCATCCGCGCCGCCCTACGCCGCGCCACCCCCGCCGACGAACAGCCCGTGATCACCACAGTCGCCTTCACCATCGACCTGGCCGCCAAGCGCGTCACCACCGCAGCCGGCGAAACCCGGCTCACCCCCACCGAATGGCACCTGCTGGAAATTCTCGTCCGTAACCCCGGACGCCTGGTCACCCAACGCCAACTCCTCCACGAGGTCTGGGGACCGCGGTACGAGAACGAGACGAACTACCTGCGCGTGCACCTCGCCAACCTCCGCCGCAAACTCGAACCCGAACCCTCCCAGCCCCGCTACCTCATCACCGAACCCGGCATCGGCTACCGCTTCACCCCCGACACCCCGCCTGACGCCACGTAGACACCCTGGATATCTTGGTACGGCACTCGACCTGACGGGCGAGCGGTGGCTATTTCGTACCGGACCCTGGGCGCATCGTTAGGCCAGGTCAGGGATCGGACGAAGCGGCGTCAGGCGGCAAGAGCCGTTCATCTAGAGTGCTCTGCATGGACATGCGGAGAATCGTCGCGGTGCTGGCCGAGGAAGCCGAGCAGCAGATCCAATACCAGGTGTGGGAACTGGCTCCAAGTGACCGCGCTCTTGCTCTTGAGACCGAGGCCAGCCTGCGCGACGCTGTCGGGCCGGCAGACGTCCAGGATGCATTGCCGGAGATCACCCGGCTCGAACACCTGCGGGAAACGCTCGCCGTCCTGGCCATCTCCCTCGCTCGCACTCACGGCCACTTGGCCTGGTTCCTCTCCGGTGCTATCAACGCGCTCGAACCGGTCCTGCGCTGGCGTGCCCTGCCTGCTACTCGTGGCGGCACCTTCGGCACTGTTCTCCCGAGTCCTGAGGAGTACACGGAGGCGGAGGATGCCGTCCGCCATCTCCAGGACGTTCTTGCACAGATCAGCCGAATCAAGCACTAGCCCCAGCAGCCCGCCCTCACCGGCGACCGGACCCAGCCGACGCTGCAAAGCACCAGCCGAATCCTGCAGACCTCCGGTATCTCCCCGCAGGGCTCCTTGTCGATCACTATCGAATCCGCCGACAGGGCTGGGGAACGCAGCAAAGGCCTCCTGCCTCAGGCGACCAGCTCATAGATGCTCACGGCCGTCAGCCACAGGCCGGCGAGGAGGGAAAGCGTGACAATCAGCTGCTCCTGGTGCTCGCCCAGCCAGTTCCGCAGGGCGTTCAGCCGGGCTCCCGCGGCCACCGGTGCCCAGACCGCGTACAGCTCCATGATGATGAGACTGAGCGTGGCCAGCAGACAGTAGCCGGTCAGCGCGAGCCAGTCGCCGGCGGTGGAGAGATTCGCCTCAAGGACGGTCGCAGCACCGGCGCCGACCAGCCCCCAGGGCTGCAGTAGCCAGGCCAGACCGGCGGCCGCGCCCGGAGAGGCGTTGTCGATCAGGGCGGCCCAGCGCGGTGGGCCGTGCGGGCGGGGCGGCCGGTGCCGCCGGTGCGCACCGTACAGCATCAGCGCCAGACCGATGACGAGTTTTGCGGCGATCGCGGCGGTCGAGGGCGCGCTCTGGCGGGCCGGGGGCTGACCGCCGGTCAGCAGCACCACGACGGCAATCACGGCGATCAGGTTGGCCAACCACGACAACAGGAACGCCAGACCCTGACGGACGCCGCGCCGCGAGGAGAGCAGCAGGATGAACGCGCTGTTGTGCAAGGGCCCAAGAGTGATGGCCGTACCGATCACCACCAGGTCGAGGACCATCGGACCAGGCACTCCTGGGTGTCAGAGCCGTCCGCACTCGTGAATCAGGGACCGGCCGGCAGAGGGAGGCAGCGCTGCCGCGGTGCCGCATCCCGACTGTGCAGGTGGCGGCCGGGCGGGTCAAGCAGGCCACGCCCATCGGCTGGGGTGAATACCTTGCTCCCCGAACCGGCCCCCGTCCCGCCGCCGAACCGCCCCGCACCCACAGGGCTTGCCTCCGCCCCGGCGGACCAGGTCGCCGGACCGGCGCGCAGCATGTCTACAGGGCCGCCGCTGTGCTCACCGGCAGAAACCGACGGGCCGATGGCAGGGCCTGCACCGCGCAAGCGCGGCGTCGGCAGGGCCTCGACGGCCTCACACCACAGATCCAGGTCGGACGCAGCGCTGAGCTCGTCGGAGCGGGCGCGTGCCCGGCGGGAGGCGCGGGCCCAGACCTCGGAGTCGCGTAAGGAGTTCAGGGCGTCGATCCACACGGTGGGATCGTCGCGGTAGGCGAAGATGCCTGCCTGGCCCAGGGCTTCGACGAGGCCGGGGGTGGGGCGATCACCGGGATCCCGGAG
Source organism: Streptomyces sp. NPDC005017 (assembly GCF_042873115.1). NCBI lineage: Bacteria > Bacillati > Actinomycetota > Actinomycetes > Kitasatosporales > Streptomycetaceae > Streptomyces > Streptomyces sp. NPDC005017. The sequence continues at coordinate 12,925 of NZ_JBIALD010000028.1, forward strand.
GCGAACGCCTCCACCGCCACCCGGCCCCGCGATTCGTACAGGCTCGGCATGAGGACCTCCCGCGCGCGGCTGTAGACGTGCTCACGCACGAGGTGGCCGGGGACCGAATCGACCACCTCGCAGTTCGGCAGCCTGGGTGGCGGCATCACCTGCTTCCCGTAGGCCCCGCGCACCCCCCGGAACCGCCACTGCGGGCTCCAGGCGGCGATCTGCCAGAACAGCTCCCCGCCCTTGTCGGCGTTCAGATTGACCAGCGTCGCGCACCCACCGGGCTGGGTGTGGTACTCCTCGGCGATCAGCGGGCGGGCGCGCCACGATGCCCGCCGCCTGCCCAGCCCAAGCACCGAAAGTCTCCCAACCTGGTCTCGGACGACCGCCGGGGCCGAGAGAACGCCAGGCCGAGACCCCGCTAGGGCGTGCACACACCACGCAAAGCCCAGCCGCCGCAACGACGAGCGATGAGGTCAACGATCCCACGGCCCCGCCGCACGGATAAAAGATCAAGTTCAGAGGACGGGCCGGAAGGCGTGGAGTACGTCATGGCCCGGCTGGATGACGCCGTAACTGTTCTCCGGTACTTCGTTCCAGGCGCCGGGGAGGTCGCCCAGCGGTTCGGACACGACGAGGCGTGTCCCGTCGGAGATGTCCCGCAGGTACGCGGCGTCCGGGTGGAGTGCGCGTAGGGTCTCCACATCGGTGCTGAAGTACAACGACCGCGACCGGCCTTCGCTTGAGTAGCGGAAGGCCCATACGCGCTCGCCGTCGACGACCGCGACGGTCATCTGGAGCGGGTGCTGGACGTCGTGCGCTTGCCCCGTCGTCTCGATCAGGCCTGCCATGCGCGCCACGGCACCGGGCGGATCCTCCGTGAGGCCGAAGGTGAGAGCGAGGAAGAACATGAGCTCGGAGTCAGTGGAACCCTCGATGTCGGGGTAAAGCACCGGATCGACGGCCAGGGCGAGGTCACGTCGCAGGAGGCGGAAGCCGTTGATCATCCCGTTGTGCATCCACATCCAGCGGCCGCTGCGGAAAGGGTGGCAGTTCGACTGTTGAACGGCTGTCCCGGTCGCCGCCCTGATGTGTGCGAAGAACAGGCCTGAGCGGACGTGATGGGCGACCTCCCGCAGATTGCGGTTGTTCCACGCCGGTCCCACATCCCGCACGACAGCCGGACTACTGGCCGCCTCGTGGGCGTACCAGCCGATACCGAAGCCGTCACCGTTGGTCGTCTCCACCCCCAGGCGGGAGTGCAGGCTCTGGTCGATCAAAGAGTGCGCCGGCTCGAACAGGACCCGGCTCAAAAGGACAGGGGTACCCGAGTAGGCGATCCAGCGGCACATCTTGGATCTTCCCTTCATGGGATCGACAGGGGGCCTTGTCGGTGGCGCGGGCAGCGGATCAGTGCAGACGCCCCCGATGCAGCAGACCGGAGCCCTGTCGTGCAGGCATTCACCAGTGTCGCCGGTATGAGCCCTTGGAGCACGCCGGGCATGTCCCAGACTCTCGCGGGCACTGTCGGCCCCGACCCTCGAAACCGACGCTGACCTCTGCCTGATGCGCCCGCCGCACCGGCCGGGCCCGCACCCTGTGCCGCATGAGCTGAAGGATCGCGAGAGCCGACTGACACCGACGCCGTGGTGGTCATGAAGCCGATCGTTTCGAAGGGCATAAGGCGGCAATTCGGCACATAAAGACCCGAAAGAACAGATAGAGGTCTGTAATGTCAACAGGGACACTGCTGGCGATCATCATTCCCATTGCGGTGGTGGTTGTCGCGGCAGCCGTAGTGGGCTCGCTGATCATGCGTCGCCGGAGGCTGCGCAAGCGCTTCGGCCCGGAGTATGAACGCACGATCCAGAACGCCGACAGCCGTCAGGCCGGAGAGCGTGAGCTGCGGGCTCGCGAGAAGCGGCATGATTCGCTCGACATCAGGCCGCTGGATGGCTCAGCCAAGGATCGGTACACCAGGGACTGGACCGGTGTGCAGGAAGAATTCCTGGACCGGCCCGAGGAGGCCGTGCACCACGCCGACCAGCTGGTGACCTCCTTGATGCACGACCGCGGCTACCCGACCCAGGATTTCGAGCAGCGGCTCAAAGATCTCTCGGTCCAGCACAGCCGTACGCTCGAGCACTACCGGGCCGCCCACGATGTCGACGTGCTCAGCACCCGGCACCAGGCAACCACCGAACAGTTGCGGGGCGCCATGGTGCACTACCGGGCACTCTTCGACGAACTGCTCGCCGACGGCGGCGGACCCCGCCGCACCACCCCGGCCTGATCCTCGGACGGCACCGTCGCCGTGAGGCATCTCAGAAGTCCCGGAAGCGGAGGAACAATGCACAGCGACCACGAACGCGAGACCGCCGCTCCGAGCGGCCTGTCCACCGCGGACCTCGCCCGGCCTCGCGACACGGGCACACCGGACGGTCCCTCGAACACGCCGCCCGAAGGCGTTCCCATGTACCCCGGCGAGAGCACGCCCACCCCGGGCCAGAACGCCGGCGACGACACCGCGGCAGACCCAGGTGCAGGCGACGAGATGGTGAAGGCGGAGCACGACCCGCCATCACAAGACCCGGACCGAGACCAAGAGGCCGAGGACCAGGCACCGCAACTACTCACCTCGGAAGACGCAGAAAGCTTCCGCACACGCTGGACCCAGGCACAGAACAAATTCATCGATGACCCCCGCGACGCCGTGCAAGCCGCCGACGCTCTCGTCGCCGACGTGATGCAAACGCTTGCGGCCACGTTCGCCGATCACAAACAGGCACTGGAAGGCCAGTGGAACCGCGGCGAACAAGCGAACACCGAGGACCTGCGCCAAGCGCTGCGCCACTACCGGTCGTTCTTCAACCGCCTGCTGACCACCTGACGGCGGAAGCCTCGCCGCAGTACCTGACCTGGAGCGATCTCTACCCTCTGTGGAGCACTGCCAGCCCTGCGGCATCGCGTGAGCGGAACGTTCAATGCGACTTGGGCCCGGCGGATACGCGGTGTCAGGCGGTCGGAGCCTGGTCGAGGGTGGAGTTTCAGCCGATGATCCCGCCCGGTCGACCAGCTGCATCGTACGCCGCACGGACTCGCTCGGTGATCAGCCCGTACAGCCACAGGACCCTTGAGGCTTCGCGACATCAGGTGGCCGCGGAGCGGGCCTGCTCCGCCATCCCGGGGATCTCTCGCCCGGCCGCTGCTGCTCGCCGTGCAGGGCGTCGAGCACCACCAGGCATCCGGTCAGGGCTGGCACCGCCCGCTGCGCCACCGGCGCACCGGGAGGGCCGAGTCGACCCGCAGCGGCACGGGATTTCAGTCCAGGAGCGCTCCGGGGGCCACGTGGAAGCGGGAAGCGTCCGGGAGGGGGCGGCGGTCGTGGGAATTCAGCATGTCCCTGCGCTCGAACCATTCGGTCAGCCGGGTACGGGCCTGCTCGTCGCGTTTCCGGAAGCGGTCGTCCGCACGGTCCGTCTCCGCGGGGGCGATCTCGCGGAGCAGGACGCGGATCGGCGCCGTGTCCTCCTCCGACAGACGCAGGGCCAGGACGGAGAAGGCCGTGCCCGGGGGGAACACCACTTCCGGTTCGTCGTCCGCCCCGAGGAAGACGGAGGTGCGGCGGCCTGTGGTGGACCAGATCCCGAACTCGACCGCGCCCTCCAGCTCCGCGTCGCAGGCAGGGACGGCCGCCACCGCCGCGGGCTCGACGAGGACCGTTCCGGGCACGTACCGGTCCAGCGGCACCCGCTCCGCCGGAGCCGCGAGCATGACCGCCCCGTAGTGCCCCGGCAGGCGGCGCAGACCTGATTCCAGGCAGCGCAGCAGCGGGGTGAAGGGGCCCGGCGCGGCGGACCGCGCGGCCTCGGCCAGCCCCGCACGGGACCCCAGGTCGGGGGCGTCGGCCTGGTACAGCGCGATGGCGACCATGTCCGGCTTCAGGCCGTCCTGCCCGACGGAGCGCAGCGACGGCAGCCGTGAGGCCAGCAACTCGGCCTTGCTGGCCAGGATGTGGTACTTCTCGCCCAGCAGTTCCCGGAGAGCCGCCCGGTCGTCCGGGCCGCTGCGGCCGTCCGGTGCGGGTGGGGTGACGGGAGCCTCTCCCGGCGGGGGCTCCGGCTCCTCCGACACCTGGGCCGACGCCGGAGCAGGAGCCGGGGCCGGGGCCGCGTGGGTCGCTTCGCTCGCGGCGGGGGGCGGAACCGGTCCGGTACGGGGTTCGGCGGCGGGCTCGGGTGTCGGCGCCGGGCGGGGTTTCGTGCAGCCCAGCCAGCGCAGGTCGAGTTCCCGCGCCCAGGAACGCGGCTGGTCCCCGTCGGACGCGTGGCCGTGGAACAGCAGTCCGTACGGCTCCGTCGTGCCCGGGTCGGGCAGTGCGGCGATTACGCCGGTCAGTGCGGGCCGGACCTCGGGGCCGAGGGATCGTTCCCCGTCGCCCACGATCAGGACCGGGCCGGCCCGGTCGGGGCGCACCGTACGGGGGCGGGCGTCCGTCGCCCGGTCCGCCGGGCGCAGCCAGAGTCCGGCCGCGACGGGTTCGAGGACCCAGCCTTCCAGGCCCGGGCACTCGTACAGTGCCGGGGCCGTGGCCGCCGCGCCGGTCGGCCGCAGCCACGCGCACGGCACGACGCGGTGGTGTGCGGGCGAGGCGGCGAGCTCCAGCAGGAGGGGCTGCCAGGTGGGCGCGCCCCGTTCGTCGAGGAAGGTGGTGGCGTGGTCGTCGGCCGTCCGTACGGGGAGGCCGATCGCGGCCCGCACCGTACGGTCGAGGTGGTCGGCGAGCGCCACCGCCATGGCGACGAGGTCGGACGGGTCGGCCCATGGCGCAGCGAGCACGAGGTGTCGCGCGTCGGCCGCGTCCGCCGGTACCCGTTCGAGGAGTTCGGCGGCGGGTGGCGCGGGGCGGGCCGGTGATCCGACGCCGAGGAGGAAGGTGTCCGGGCGGACGCCGATCAGTGCTTCGACCGCCTCGGGCGGTCCTCCCAGCCAGACTCCGCCCGGGACGGTGCGGCGGGCCTGTGCCGGCTCCTCCCAGGGTTCCTCCCGGGGCGACTGGGTCGGCTCCTCCCGCGGCTCCTGGGCGGGCTCCTCCAACGGCGCCTTCCCCGGTTCCTCTCCGAGCTCCCCTGTCGGCGTCGCTCCGATTCCGTGCGCGCCGTCCCGCGACTCCGCAACGACGGGGACGGGCGGCGCCGGCGGCGGGAGCGGCGCCTGTGTCTCCCGCTCCTCCTCTCGCTGCTCCTCTTCTTCTCGCTGCTCAGACTCCTCCCGCAGCTCAGGCTCCTCCCGCTGCTGAGGTTCCTCCCGCGCCTGCGGTTCCCTCTGCGGCCGTGGTTCCTCCGGGGGCCAGTCCGGGCCCAGTTCGTACGGCTCCGCCCCCGGTTCCGCCCGCCACCATGTGCCCGGTTGTGCGAGTCGTAGCGTGCCGTCCGGTTCGACGCTGACCACGTCGTCCGGGGCGACCACCGTGAAGTCCGCCACCGCGGCGACCGCCTGCACCGGGCGGCTGCCGCCGGGTCCCCGCGCGGCGAGGCCCGAGGCGGCGAGAACCAGACGGGTCGCGCCGCGCTCTCCGGCGAGGGCCACCAGGTCGGGCAGGGCGCGACGCAGGACCGGTGCGGCGTCCGGCGCCGCGGCCAGTACCAGGAGCGCGCCGGGCAACGGGGGCAGCGCGCTCAGGACGGGCGTCAGGGCGGCGGCCGTCTCCTCGGAGGCGATCGCCAGGTGCGGGCCGACGGGGTGCATGCCCGATCCGGGGGCGGCGGCGGTCATCCGGGGTGTCCGTTCTGCGGGGTCCGGCCGTCGGGGCCGAGCAGCGGGGTCTGGAGCTGCACCGTGCGGCGGCGCGTGATGTGCAGCGCGCGTCCGGTGGGCAGCACCTTCGGCTTCGTCGCGCCGAAGAGGTAGCCCTCGGTGGGCGGGCAGGACAGCAGGACGGCAGGAGTGTTGACGTCCTGGAGCTTGCGCAGGAGCGGGTCGGACAGGCCGCGGCCGGCGCCGTTGGCGGACCGGGCGACGATGATGTGGAGGCCGATCTCCGCGCCCTGGGCGAGGTTGTCCAGGACGGCCGCGAAGGGGTGGGCCGACATCGAACCGCCCACCAGATCGTAGTCGTCGACGAGCACGAAGAGTTCCGGGCCGCTCCACCAGTCGCGCAGCCGCAGCCGGTCCGGGGTGATGTCGGCGGCCGGGACGCGGTTGGCGATCGCCTTGCCCGCGCCGGTGATCATCTGGCGGAGCGGGTCCGCGGAGACCGCGTAGCCGAGGCGGTACTCCTCGGGCACGGTCTCGTACATCTCGCGGCGGAAGTCGACGAGCATCAGGCGGCCCTGGTCGGGGGTGTAGGCGCGCATGATCTGGGTGGCGATGTGCTTGAGCAGGTTGGTCTTGCCGGTCTCGCTGTCACCGACGACGATCAGGTGCGGATCCTGGGAGAAGTCGTGCCACAGCGGCTGGACGTCGTTCTCCTCGAGACCGAGCGGGATCCGCAGGGAGCCGTGGGGCTCGGGGAGATCGGCGGCGTCGAGGAGGAGCGGAAGCATCCGGACCTCGGGGGCGCGCGGGCCGCTCCAGTGGTCGGCGACGACGTCGACCAGGTCGGCGACGCCCTCGCCGAGGTCGTGGACGGAGCCGACGCCGTCCATGCGGGGCAGTGCGCACAGGAAGTGCATCTGGTCGGCGGTCAGTCCGCGGCCGGGGATCTTGGGGACCTTGGCCGCCGCCCGCATGTTGACGACCGAGTCCACGGCGTCGCCCAGGCGCAGTTCGAAGCGGGTCTGGAGCTGGTCGCGCAGGGCGCCGGTGATCTCACCCCAGCGGGTGGTGCCGACGAGCAGGTGGACGCCGTAGTTGAGACCGCGCTGGGAGATGAGGGTGAGGGGCTGGACCAGGTCCATGAACTCCTGGCGCAGGGTGTTCCAGCCGTCGATGACGAGGAACACGTCTCCGTGCGGGTCGTCGGGGAGTTCGCCGGCCGCCTTCCTGCGGCGGAAGGCGGCGACGGAGTCGACGCCGAGTTCGGCGAAGTACTTCTCGCGGCGGGTGATGACCGCGTTGACCTCGGCGACGGTCCGGACGACCCGGTCGGGGTCGTGCCGGCCGGTGACCCCGCCGACGTGCGGCAGGCCGCGCAGGCTCGACAGTGCGCCGCCGCCGAAGTCCAGGCAGTAGAACTGCACTTCGGCCGGGGTGTGGGTGAGGGAGAGCGCCGTCATCAGGGTGCGGATGAGGGTGGACTTGCCGGACTGCGGGGCCCCGGCGATGCCGATGTGGCCGTCGGCGCCCCCCAGGTCGGCCACCAGCAGGTCGCGGAGCTGCTGGAAGGGCCTGTCGACGACGCCGACGGGGACCTTGAGCGTGCCGCGTGCCTCGCCCCCGGCGGTGAAGCCGTGCTCGGGGTCGGGTCCGATCGGGGGCAGCAGTTCGTCCAGGGTCGGCGGCACGTCGAGGGGCGGCAGCCACACCTGGTACGCGGGGGGACCGGCGTCGGCCAGGCGTGCGGCGGCGACGGCGAGGAGCGTCCCGGTCTCCTCGGCCGCCGTCTCCTCCTCCGGCTCGGGGGTTGCGGGCAGCACGTGCGGGGCCACGTACTCGGTGCCGAGAGCGACGACCTGGCCCTCGATGACCGAACGGCGGGCGGCCGGGCGGCGCCTCGGCCGGTAGGTGCCGGAGACGTAGGCGGCCTTGAAGCGGGTGAGGGTGGAGATGTCGCTGCGCAGGTAGCCGTTGCCGGGCTGGGAGGGGAGCTGGTAGGCGTCGGGGACGCCCAGCACGCCCCGTGACTCCATGGCGGAGAAGGTGCGCAGGCCGATCCGGTACGACAGGTGGGACTCCAGCTGGTGCACGCGTCCTTCGTCGAGGCGCTGGGAGGCGAGCAGCAGGTGGACGCCGAGGGAGCGGCCGAGTCGGCCGATCATGACGAAGAGGTCCATGAAGTCGCGGTGGGCCGAGAGCAGTTCGGAGAACTCGTCGACGACGACGAAGAGGCTGGGCAGCGGGTCCAGCGGAGTGCCGGCGGCTCGGGCGGTCTCGTACTCCAGGAGGGAGGCGTAGTTCCCGGCGGCGCGGAGCAGTTCCTGGCGGCGGATCATCTCGCCGTGCAGGGCGTCGCGCATACGGTCCACCAGGTCGGCCTCGTCGGCGAGGTTGGTGATGACGGCGGAGGTGTGGGGCAGGCCGTCCAGGCCGAGGAAGGTGGCGCCGCCCTTGAAGTCGACGAGGACGAAGTTGAGGATCTCCGAGGAGTGGGTCAGGGCCAGGGCGAGGACGAGGGTGCGCAGCAGTTCGGACTTGCCGGAGCCGGTGGCGCCGATCAGCATGCCGTGCGGGCCCATGCCGCCCTGGGCGGATTCCTTGATGTCGAGGTCGATGGGGGTGCCGTCGGGGCCGAGGCCGAGGGGGACCCGGAGCTTGTTGGACTGGTTGCGCCGTGCCCACTGCTCCTTGGCGTCGAAGCGGTGCAGGTCGGGAATGCCGAGCAGGCCCGCCAGATCGAAGTCGGTCTCCAGGGGTTCACCCGCGTCGAAGCTGTCCCCGAGCCGGTACGGGGCCATGGCGGCGGCCAGCCGGGTGGCGGCGACGGCGGTCAGGCCGTCGGGGACGCCGAGCGCGGTGATCTCGTCCTTGCGGTTGCGGTCGGCGCCGACCATCTCCAGAGCGCCGGGGCCGTCGGGGGTGCCGGTGATCCGCAGCCGGAGGGTGAGCCGGCTGTGCTTCCACTCCAGGGTGGAGCCGACGTCGACGACGGTGGCGTTGCGGTAGCCGCCGAGCGCGGCGCGGTGGGGGGCGGTGAAGACGGCCCCGTCGAGTATGACGACGGTGTACGGCTCGTCACGGCTCGGGGTGGCGTCGGGCTCGTAGGACGGCCGGGCGGCGAACTCCTCGCCGAGCAGTTGCTCCAGTTCGCCGATGGTTCCGGCGACGAGCCGCAGCGGCCCGGCGCCGTCGGTCTCCTGGGGGTGCAGGGCGTGCGGGAGCCACTTGGTCCACTCCCAGTGGGCGCGCCGGTCGGGCGCTGCGACGACCGCGACGCGCAGTTCGTCGGGGGCGTGGAAGGTGGCCAGCTGGGCGAGGATCGAGCGGACCAGGGCGCGGGAGCGGTCGTCCCCGGTGTCGGTCCCGTTCTCGCCCGCGGGCAGGCTGCCGTCGGTGGAGGAAGAGGAGGAGGAGGAGCGGGGGTCGGCGTCCGGGTGGGCGTCGGTGCGGATCAGGACGTGGGCGAAGCCGCGCAGATGGATGGCGACGGGCTGGTCGGCGACGGAGCCGTACGCGTGGATGAAGCGGCGCAGCGCATGGGCGCTGAGCGGTTCGAGGTCGTCGACGGGTTTGGTGGCGAGCGGGGCGAGGCGCACGGCGAGCCGCTGGGCGCCCAGCGCGATCCGTACGTCGCTGAAGTCGGGGTGGGAGGAGCGCCGTTCCCACAGGCGCGAGGTCCGCACCAGGAACGGCAGTTCGGCCGGGTCGGGATGGCGCCAGGCCAGGGCCTCCTGCTGACGGTGGATCTCCTTGCGCACCTGCTTGCGCATCTGTGCCAGGTAGCGCAGGTAGTCGCGGCGCTCGCCGGTCAGTTCCTGCTTGCGGTCGGCGTTGCCGCGCATGATCTGGGTGACGACCATGCCGATCGCGGACACGGCCATGGTGCCCATGGCGATGTACGTCATCAGGCCGCCGTTGGGGCGCAGGAAGATGAAGACCATGGAGAGCGAGGACAGCGCCATCGGCACCATCGTGATGATGCTGCCCAGGCCACTCTGCTTCTCGGGCAGGCCGGGGGGTTCCTGGAGCTGGATCTCGCCGTCCGGCATCTCGGGACCCGGCCGCCGCGGCGGGCGGTTGACTTGCACCACGGTCAACGAACAACGCTCCTCACACCCGGCTCACGCCTGGCGGTCGACTTTGTGCGGTTTCCTCGTCAGTCGGGAACGGACGGGAGGTGCCGGACGGTTCAACCCGTCCGTACGGCGCCGTCGGGTGAACCCCGGCGGCGGGCGGACGCGTTGACCACTGCGGCAGGGAAGAAGCGGAGGAGGTGCGCGCATCGGTGCGCCCACGCCCGCCGGGGGCGGTTTCGGGGGGAGAGCGGTGTACGAGGGCGAGGACGAAGAGGCGTACGAGGTGCGGGCACTGCTCCGTGGGTGGCTGCCGGGCGTCGGCCCGCAGGACGTCGATCCGCTCGGCGGTGCCGTGAGCGGGCTGGACGTGCCGCAGGCCACCGCGTACGAGGTGACGGGGGCGATCCTCCGGCTGCTGGGGTCGGCTCACCCGGCCGGCGCGCCGAACCCCAGGGCGCGGCTGATTGCGCGTGTGTTCGTGGTCGACGAGCATCCGTCGGCGGCCGGCTGGAGCGAGGGCGAGCGGCGGTCGGTGGCCTGGCTGGCCGCCGTGCTCGTCGCGTGGTACGGCGACGAGGGCGTCACGGCGCTCGTGCGGGAGCTGCGGGGCGAGCCGCGCCCCCGCCGCTGAACCCGCGGCCGGGGCGCTTGCGTTCCTCTGTCCGCCGAGGACGCTTCGGCCTCGGCGGACAGAGGGAAGGACACGCGGACAGTGAGCGGTAGCGCGGCGGCGGGGCTGTGCCGGTTGAGGTTCCACGGGCCGCACAAGGTGGTCGAGCTCTCCGTACCGGCCGACGTCCCCCTGGCGGACCTGTTGCCGACCATCGTCGGCTACTCCGGGGACGACCTGGACGAGAAGGCCGTGGAGGCGGGCGGATGGGTGCTCCAGCGGCTCGGCGAGGAGCCGCTGGACGAGGAGCGGGCCGTGGAGGCGCTGGGGCTGCGCGACGGCGAGAGCCTCTACCTGCGGTTGCGTCGCGAGGCGCTGCCGGAGGTGCACTTCGACGACATCGTCGACGGCGTCGCGTCCGGGCTGGAGCGGCGAGGTGACGGCTGGCACCCCGCTCTCACCCACCACGTGGCGCTCGGCGTCGCACTGCTCGCACTGGCGGGCGGTTTCGCCCTCCTGGCCCTCTCCGGCGGACTCGGCTCACTGAGGGTGGTCGCGGCGTCCGCCATCGGGGTCCTGCTGCTCCTCGGCGCGGGCAGCGCGGCGCGGGCGGTGGGCGACGCGGGGGCCGGTACGGCGCTCGGCGCCGCGGCGGTGCCCTATCTGGCGCTGGCCGGGGCACTGCTGCCGGCCGGGGGGAGCGATCTGACGGCCGCCCGGATGCTCGCGGGCGGTTCGGCGGCGGCGGGCGCGTCGGTCCTGGCGCTGGCGTCCGTGGCATGTTCGGCGCCCCTGTTCCTCGGACTGCTCGTCGCCTCGGTCACCGCGTCGGCGGCGGGGTCGCTCGTCCTCGCGGGGCTCTCGGCCTCCCAGACGGCGGGGGCGCTGGCCGTGCTCGTGGTGGCGTTCGGGGCGTTCCTTCCCGGCTTCGCCTTCCGGCTCTCGGGGCTGAGGCTCCCCGCGCTGCCGCGCCGGGCCGAGGAACTGCAGGAGGACATCGAGCCGTACCCGGCGCAGGACGTCGTGGACCGCAGCGCCGTGGCCGACGGCTACCTGACCGCCTTCCACGTGGTCACCGGCGCCCTGTGCGCCGCCGGCCTCACACTGATGGCGCCCGCGCCCGGCTGGGCCTCGCCGACGCTGACGGCCGTGCTGTCGCTGCTGCTGGTCCTGCACGTCCGGGAGGTCGGCTCCCGGTGGCAGCGCCTCGCCCTGATCCTGCCGGGCGTGTACGGGCTCGTCCTGCTCGCGACCGGCTGGGCGCTCTCTCTCACCCCGACGGGCCGGCTGGGTCTGCTGACGGGCCTGGTGGCGGCCGCCGCGGCGCTCGCGGTCTTCTCGTGGACCGTGCCGGGCCGGCGGCTGCTGCCGTACTGGGGGCGGGCCGCCGACCTGCTGCACAGTGCGCTGGCGCTCAGCCTGATCCCGCTGGCGCTGACCGAGGCCGGGGTGTTCGCGTGGGTGCGCGGGCTCACCGGCTGAGCGGCACACCGACAGACATCCCCCGTCCCCGACGTCCCTTTCCCCCTCAGGAGTTCACATGCAGTCCAGACGCGACCAGGTGCAGGCCCACCTGTTCGTGATGAGCAGGCTCGGGGCCGGGATGCTGCGGGGCGAGCCCGACGCGCTGGACCTCGCGACGCGGCGGACCACCCGGGGGGTGCGCACCGGGCTGTTCATCGCCGTGATCATCGCGCTGGTCATGGGCCTGTACGGGGCGATCAAGCCGGGCGGCGCGAAGGGCTGGGCCAAGCCGGGAACCCTGGTGGTGGTCAAGGAGACCGGCGCCCGCTACCTGTTCGTCGGCGGGGAGCTGCGGCCGGTGCTCAACCAGGCCAGTGCCCGCCTGGTGGCCGGGGAGAAGATGACCGTCACCCAGGTCGGCCTGAAGTCGCTCGGGGCGGTGCCACGCGGCGGGCCGGTGGGGATCGTGGGCGCGCCGGACGGGCTCCCGCCCGCGTCCGCGCTGGACCGGGACGACTGGCTGGCGTGCGGTCTGGCGCAGGCCACGGCGTCGGGGCGGGCGCGGCCGCTGGTCTCGGTGGCCGTCGGCGCGGCGGCCGCGGGCCGGGCGCTGGGTCCGGGGCAGGGGGTCCTGGTGACCGCCTCGGACGGCACCGACCACGTGCTGTGGCAGGGGAGGCGGTTCCGGCTGGACGCAGGCGCGGGGCAGGCGCTCGGCTATGGCACGGCCACCCCGTTCCCGGTGGCGTCGTCCTACCTCAACTCCCTGCCCGCGGGCCCCGATCTGGCGCTGCCGGAGATCGCCGGGCGGGGCGCGGCCGGTCCCGCGCTGGCCGGGCGGCAGACCCGGATCGGGCAGCTCTTCACGGGTCCGGGCGGCGAACCGTACGTCCTGACCCAGAAGGGCCTGGCGCCGGTCGACCGCACCCGTTTCGCGCTGCTGCGCGGCGACCCGCGCACCCAGCGGAAGGCGTACGCGGGGGCGCCGGCGGTCGCCGTGCCGGTGGGCGCCGCCGATCTGGCCGCCCACCCGGCACCGGCCGGGACCCTGCCGGAGGACAAGGGCCTTCCGGCGACCCCGCCGGAGCTGGTGGAACCGGATGCCGGGCACGGCGTGTGCACCGCCGTGCGGCCCGCGGCGGACGGCGGCCCCGGCACCCTGGTGACCGTGGCGGACGCGGCCGCGGTCGCCGGCCGGCCGGTGACGCCGCAGCCCGGCGTGACGGCCGCGTGCGGCGTGGCGGACCTGGTCTCCGTGCGGCCCGGGGGCGGCGCGCTGGTGCGGGCGCTGTCCGGGTCGGGCGCGGCAGGAACGACGTACCTGGTCGCGGACAACGGCGTGAAATACCCGCTGCCGACGCAGGAGTCCGTGAAAGCCCTCGGCTACGCGGGCGCGACAGCGGTGGGCCTGCCCGCGACGCTGCTGACCATGCTGCCCTCGGGACCGGCCCTGGACCCGGCGGCGCTGGCGGCGGCGGGAGTGGTCGACGCGACCGCGGGCGTGCCGGCTCCGGTCTGCCCCCCGGCTGAGCCGTAGGACACGAAAGGCGCGGCTGCGGTGCCGGGTGGCGGTGAACCCCCCGCCGTGAACGGCCCGTTCCCCCTGCCGGGAACCAACCGACCGTACGACCCGAGGAGATCAGGTGTCCGAGACCCCCACCGACATGCTCAAGGTTTCACGCGAAGTACTCAACTCGGCGATGGCCGAACTGGAGGGGCACCTCGCCGCGATGGAGCAGGCCTACACCGAGTCCGAGGACGTCGCGCGGCAGGTCTCGCAGAGCATGCGGTCCACCGCCGGCACCAAGTTCGTCGCGAAGATCGAGAACTGGCAGCGCGGCTACCGGACGGTGATGGCCGAGTACAAGGACCTCCTGGACGCCGTCGGCATCACCAGCCGGGTCATGGCGGACACCGCCGGTGAGGCGGACGCCAACATGGACCTGTGGAGCGGCGACGTCTACGACGTCCTCAGCAAGTGACGCCCGGGCGGCGTCACGCCCGCCCCCCTTCCCCACCCTTCTTCTCCCTCCCTAAGGAGTCCGCATGAGTGAAATGGACATGGAAATCCAGCATGGCGCGCTCAAGGACGCCAATGCCCACATGAAGCAGATCGCCGGCAAGATGGACACGGCCCTGGACGCCATCATGCACCGCCTCCTGGCCGTCAAGTCCGGGTTCACCGGTGAGGCGGCCAAGGAGTTCACGGAGTTCCAGCAAGTCGTGAACAACCTGGACGCCAACCTGTCGCAGCAGTTCGACAAGGGCGCGGACCTGCTGGCGGACGCGCACCACATCATCCAGAACGGCGACCGCCGAAGCGCGTACCACTTCCAGCGCTGACCCCGGACCCGGAACCCGGCCCGCCGCCCTCCCGGCGCGCCGGGTTCCGTTGTTCCCGGGCCGCTCTGAACCCCGGGGCACGGGGCCCGCGTTCTCCGTGCCGGACGGCCCGCACGACGTACGACGTACGACCGAGACTTCGGCAGGAGAGCACTGATGGGAACCCCGAACGACGACAAGGTCACGTCGATCACGGACGACGTGCTGCGCGACTACGCGTGGAAGTTCGACACGCTGCTCAAGGACTTCCAGGACCCGTCCGTGATGGCGCTGCTCTCCTGGGAGAAGGGCGTCGGCAACAGCAAGCTCCTGCCCGGGAACGTCAAGGAGCTGCCGAGCGCCCTGTCCGTGCAGGAGGGGTTCGCGTCGCTGTGCAAGGAGCTGAACAGCGCTCTGGAGGCGTTCCGAAGGATCGCCAAGTCGACCAACCTCGACCTGATGTTCGTCAAGCAGACCTTCGAGAACTCCGACGACGACTCCGTCGACGTCACCGAGATGTGGGAGATCCTCAACGACATCCAGCGCAACGCGGGCTCGGGCACCGGCACCGGCCCGACCGGCAAGTAGCACAGGCGCCGACGCCTCCGGAAGGGATTCCCGAGCACCCCATGGCAACCTTCACCTGGGAACAGGCCATCAAGATCCTCCTGCCCGACACCAACTCGCTGACGAACCGCGAGGCGGTGACGGCCGAGAAGTGGCGGGCGCAGGACAACGTCCACATCGAGATCGTGAGCGGCGACGGCACCGCCTTCGCCAAGAGGTTCGACGTCTCCCACATCGTCCCCCTCGCACAGAACGAGTACACGAACAACAACCTGCAGTATTCGTGCGTGGTCGGGTTCAACATGGACTGGAAGAACGTCCTGGACAACACCCAGTCCAAGTTCAACATGTTCCACAGCGACGCCGCAAAGGCCCTGACGGAGCTGCTGTTCTCGAAGACGCGCAGTTCGGGAGCCGTCAGTTTCGCCTCCTTCGACGCCGCGGCGGAGGTGATCCACGGTGCCCACGCCTGGCTGGCGAAGTGGGTCCCGATCATCAAGCGCTGGGAGGAGAACGTCGACGCCGACGAGAGCGAGTGGAAAGGCAGCGCGGCCGGAGCCTTCAGGAAGTTCCTCGACATCATCCACACGGAGATCAGCAAGGTCCAGGTCGACCTCGCCCAGCCCATGGCCACAGGGGGCTTCACCGGCTATCCGGACACCTTCGACTTCTCCGGACAGAGCGGCTACGAGAAGCTCATCGCCGACGCCAAGCAGCAGCTCAACGACTCCCTCTACTGGATGTACCAGGCGCTTGAGCAGTGGTGGTGGCCGCCGAGCTCGGCGGAGATGAACCCCAAGGCCAGCCCGGTGGGACGCATGCGTGACGCGTTCCAGGCGGTCATGTCGAACGCCACGTGCACCTTCACGTGGCAGCCGCAGAGCAGCGGCGGCACGTACTCCGCGCCCATCTACTACCCCAAGAACCCGAAGGTCCTCGACAACAGCGGGTCCGACGTCAGCCAGAAGTTCTGGCTCGACGGCGTCGAGCTCGCCGCCAAGAAGACGTGGCTGGAGAATCTGCAGCCGCTCGACGACGCGGCGCAGAAATACATGAGCGCGGTGGACACGGCGTACCTCGCGCTCGGCGGGTCGCTGCGCGAGGGCATCTACCAGCCCCGTTTCCAGATGCCCACCGGCGGCGGTGCGGGTCCGAACCCCGAGGCTCCCCCCAAGGGGGGCGGCGGCGGTGCGGGCGGCGGCACCGGAGGCGGTATCGACGGCATCGGCAAGGGCGGGCCCGGCGGCGGCACCGGGGGCGGCATCGGCAAGGGCGGGCCCGGCGGCGGCATCGGAGGAGGGACCGGCGGCGGCAAGGGCGGTCCGAAGACCGGGCTCCCCGACACCCTCCCCGGCAGCGGGAAGGGCGGCGGGACGGGTTCCCCTCCGCCGATCGGCCTGCCCGGGTCCGGTTCGTCGGGCGGCGGCGCCCCGCTGCTGGACAAGAACGGCAAGCCCGTCCTGGGCGCGGACGGCAAGCCCGTCATGCTGCCGCCGGGCTCACGCATCGGCAAGGACGGCAAGGTCTACGACGCGAACGGCAAGCCGGTCCTGGGCCCGAACGGCAAGCAGATCATCGCCCCGCCCGGCGCCAAGGTGGGACAGCAGCAGCCCAACCCCGAGGAACAGCCGGGCAAGGGGATACCGGGGTCCAACTACGACCAGATCCTGCTCCCCGAGGGCGCGAAGATCCTCCCGGACGGCACCGTGGTCGACGCCAAGGGCAAGCCGCTGCTCGACTCCAACGGCAACCCGTACGCGCTGCCCGAGGGGGCCACGATCAAGGACGGCGTCGTCGTCGACGCGAACGGCAAGCCCCTCAGCCGCGCCTACCAGCTCCTGACGAACGCCGAGCACGCCCTCAACTCCCGCCCCGCACCGCACCCCACGACCGGCGGAGGTCCGGGCGGCGGCGACGGCAGGCTGCCCGAGCGCCTCGGCAGCGGCAGCGGTGGCGGCGCGGGGAGCGGCTCGAAGAGTTTCACGGGTACGGCGACCGGCGGCGGGACCACCCTCCTCGGCGACCGGGCGGCACGCTCCGTCGGGCTTCCCGCGCCGGAGAGCGGCGCCGCCGCCACGGCCGGCGCAGGCACCGGCGGCCCGCACCCGTCCGGCGGCGCGGAGGGCGGCACGCGTACCACACACCCCCCGATGATGCCGCCGATGAACCCCGGCGCGGCCGGCGCCGGCCAGCCCAACCAGGACAAGGACCGGCAGCGCACCACCTGGCTCACCGAGGACGAGGAAACCTGGGGCACCGACACCGGCTCCGTCAGCGGGGTCATCGGCCGCTGACACCCACCCGCCCACGCCACACCTCCCCACTCCCGCACGAAAGGCGGCCCATGCCCATCGACTTCGACGGCATCCTCAAGGACGCGATGTCGGCCCTGCACGACCACCGGGACAAGATGCTCGCGGCCAAACGCGAACTGGACGCGGCGACCGCGACCGCCACCTCCAAGGACCACATGGTGTCGGTGACGGTCGGCCCCCAGGGCCAGGTGGTCTCGATGACCTTCCACACCAAGGCGTACCAGTCGATGGCGCCGGCCGAACTGGCCGCCGCCCTCGTCACCGTCCTCAACGAGGCGCGGGCCGCGATGGGCAGCCAGGTCATCGAACACATCAAGGGGTTCCAGGACTTCGGCGGACACCTGCGCAGCGTGACCGGGCTCGCCGGCACCCCCGTCGAGATGGACGAACTCCTCAAGCCGCTGCGGTCGATGGCCCCGTCCTTCGGACTGGAGGAGACCTTGGGCGAGCTGAAGGCGGCCAAGCAGGAGGAGTTCGCCGCCGAGGACGACGCGGCGGTCGGCCGCGCCGGCGAACAGAAGGCGAAGCAGGAGGAGTTCGCGGCCGAGGCCGAGAGCCGCATCCCCACCGGAAAGCAGGAGCAGTTCAGTGGCTGACGACCTGAAGGTCCTGGGCGACCTCAAGAACAAGTTCGCCCACTACGACGACTACCAGCGCTGCCTCACCGACCTCAGCCGGGCCATCGTCCAGATCAACAAGATCAACAAGGAGTCCGCGGGGCAGGACGAGATCGGCAAGGCGTACCACCAGCAGGTCGACCGGCCCACCGTGAGCCTGACCGAGACCCTGGAGTACGTCAACAAGCGGCTGGGCACGATCGTCGACGCCGGGAACCAGACGGCCGACACCATGACCAACGCGGACGAGGAGGCCGGGAACCGGTCGAACGGCTTCTGAGCCCGTCCAGGGCACCGGCACCGGCCCCGGCGGGGCCGACCGCACCTGGATCCAGATCGCCGTCGCCCCCGCCGCCCGGCCCGTGTCCGGGCGGCCGTCCGGCCCCCGTCCGCGCGGTCGCACCCCGCTGAACCGCGCGGACCGTCCTCCCCGTTCCTCCGGGCACAGCCGTCGCCCGATCAGAGGACCTCACACCATGGCCATCAACCCGCCGGAAGGGATCGCCGACTTCCTCGGCTTCGTGTCGGGCATGGGATGGCCCGAGGCCGACGAGGACCTCATGCGGCGGGTATCGGAGCACTACGCCTCCATCGCGCGTGACCTGGAGAAACTGTCCGGGTACGTCATCGAACTCATCCCGATCGTCAAGAACGACTTCGACGGCGAGGCAGCCGATTCGTTCCTGCTCGCCATGAACGACCTGACGGGCCAGACGGCGGGCGCGAACCAGCTGGAGCAGACGGCGGAGCTGTCCCGTCAGCTGTCCGAAGTGGCGCTGAAGGTCGCCAACCAGGTCGAGTACACGAAGATCATGGCGATCCTCCAGCTCGTGCAGCTGCTCGCCGAGATCCTTTTCGCCACGCTCTTCTCCGCCTTCACCTTCGGCTCGGTGTGGGGCCCGGTGTCGGCGCTGTTCGCCGCGACGCGCGAGGGCCTGCACCAGCTCTTCCGGTGGCTGCTCCAGACGATCATCAGCCAGACCTTCATCGGCATCGTCGGCGGCATCTTCCAGGACACGGTGATCCAGCTCTACCAGCTCGGCGCGGGTCACACCACGAGCTGGAACACGGAGTCGCTGATCGACTCCATCAAGCAGGGCGCGCTGACCGGCGTGGTCGCCGGTCCGCTGGAGATCTTCTTCCACTACGGCGGCAAGCTGCTCGGCAGGGTCCTCGGCAAGACCCCCGAATCGATCCTCAGCAAGCGGGTCGACGACGTGCTGAACAAGGTCGACGACAAGCTGGACGACGTCACGCCCAACCCGAGGCCCGACATCACGCCGGGCGGGGCGGGCGGCGCGGGGTCGAAGCTGGACGACGTCGCGTCCAAGACGGACAAGGACCTGCCGCCGATCCCGCCCAACACGAGGCCGGACGCCGCGACGCCTCCCCGGGTACCGCCGAAGACCGTCGGCGACGACACCGTACCCACGCCGGCAGGCGGCGGGACGACGACGCAGACGCCGGGCAGCGCCACGCCCAAGGGCAAGCCGGACGCGCCGACGTCGGGGGCTCCCGCCCCCGGCAAGGTCAACGGCGGCGTGTCCCCCACGGGCAAGACCCCCGCACCCTCAACCGCGGGCAGGACGGCCGACGCGCCCCCCACGGACAAGCCCGACGTCCCGCACCCCAACAAGACGGAGACCGTCGGCGGCAACCAGGCCCCCGGCGCGGGCAAGGCCGCTGACGACACGTCGACGGCGGGGACACACGTCAAGGCCCCCGACACGTCGGCCGCCGGCCGGGCCGCGGGCGACGCAGGCACCCCGCTGGACGACCTCCTCGTCACCAAGGAGGCGCGGTCGGCCTTCGCCAAGGACATCGGTGACCTGCTCGGCGGCGTCAGCCGCAATCTGGAGACCGGGTTCCTGCGGTTCGGCGAGGGCACCATCGCGGACTCGTTCGCCAAGAAGATGGGCGACGTCTTCTCCCAGCACCTCGGGCGGGCCGGTGCCAGGGAGGCGGGCCAGGAGTTCGGCGAGATGCTGACCCGCAAGTGGGTCCGGCTCGGCGCGGACCACACCGAGCTGCCCGAGCTCCTCACCAAGGCGATGGGGGACTTCGGCCAGTTGGCACCGCTGAAGAACCTCGCCGACTCGGTGCCGAACCTGTTCGCCCGCTCCGAGCACAGCAACGCCCTGGCCCGCATCTTCAAGCAGGAGAACCCGCTCCAGGGCAGCCCGATGTACCAGCTCGGCGGAGCCATCTCGTCCCTCCTCAACGAGGGCACGAACGAAATGCTGAGCGAGGGCTTCTACAACCTGATCTTCGGGGACGGAACGTTCAAGGTCAGCGGCGGCCCGTTCGCCTCCGGCGTGGCCATGGGCGCGCTGAGCCACGGCCTGCACCGGGCGTTCGAACCGATCATGGTGAGGTACCAGGACTGGGTCCTCAGCCACCAGCACGCCGACAACCCGCACGACAGCAAGTACTTCGGGCTGCTCCATCCCATCAACATCGCCTCGTTCGTGTCGAACATGACGGGCAACCCGGCACCGTGGCCGGTCCCCCGCCCCACGTCCGAGGTGCAGGACCAGAGCTTCACCCGTGACATGAAGGACATGGTGAAGTGGGTCTTCTCCAACCCCATCACCGGCACCCCGTTCTTCGCCGACCTGCCCCAGCGGCCGGACGTCACGGTCGAGAGCGACGGTGACGGCGCCTTCACGCCGCTCGACCTCGACCTGGGCCCGTCGTTCGGCGACGAGTTCGCCCGGGATCCGCTGTTCCAGGGGGGTGAGGAGGACTCGGACCCGGCCGCCGGGCCGCCCCGGGCCACCGTCTCGTCGGACTTCTCCGCCCTGCTGGGCGGCGACACGGCGACCCCGGCTCCGAACCTGACGGACCAGAACCAGGCCACGGCCCGCCCCGTGACGCAGAGCGGCGGCGACCCGTTCAGCACATCCGAACAGCCGGAGAACCCTTCCCCGGCGCATACGGGGGTGCCGGCACAGGCCGAGCCCACGTCGGACCCCCGGCGCCACCCGCTCCAGGACGAGGCGGACAAGGCCGCCGCCCAGGGACTCGGCTACCTCTTCCCCGCCGACGGCGACGACACCACGACCCCCGACAGCACCCTGAACCCGGCCGGGGACGAGGGCGGTGACGGGGACGACGGCACCACCCCGCCGGACGACGCCCCGGTCCGGGACATCCCCTCCGGCATCGCCGTCGGCGTCCTCACGCCCGCCCAGAGCACGGCGCTCCAGGCCGTCCCCCGGCGCCCCGGGGTCTTCGTCGTCGGCATGCACACCGACCCCCGCACCCCCCACGACCCGGACGCCGTCCTCAAGGCCCTCACCGACGCCCACGACCAAGGCCGGCTCGACGACATCACCGAGATCCAGTTCACCGCCTGCAACCTCGCCACCCCCGTCCACGAGAGCATCGTCCGGACCGTCATGAGCGGCCTGTGGCAACACCGCGCCGCAGCGGGCACCACAGCCCCCGACCCCCTCACGGCCCGCGCCGCCGACGCACCCGTCTGGTACGTCCCCACAGCAGGCGGCGGCACGACGGACAGCGACACGGAAGGCGGCCACCTCCTGACCGCCCAGCACATCGGACTCACCCCCGACGGGAAGATCGCCGTCGTCGACCAGGGCACCTGGCACCTCTACCGCGACAGCGGCGACTCCCACCACACGCCCGACCGCACCACCCCCGACACCGACACCCTCCCCGACGACGCCGTCCGCTTCCTCTTCCGCACACCCGCCATCGACACGGAACACCCCGACGCCGTCAAGTTCGGCCAGGACGGCCAGATGCCGCTCGACAACGGCGAAGGTTCCAGCTCCAGTTCAGGGTCGGGGTCGAGTTCCCACTCCCGCCCGTTCACCGAGGACGACGAAGCCTCGGTCTCGGATCTGGTCCGGATCCGCTACATGCAGGCGTCTGAGGAGTACGAGAAGAGGCTCGCGGACTACCTGGCCACGCGGGAGGACGTCCAAGAGGTCGCACAGAGGCTGACCCAGGAGATCTGGCGTCGCATCAGGGGCGAGAAGCGCAGTTTGCTGGGGACCACCAACTACACACTGCCCGGTGCCGTGGGGAACACGGAGGCACGTCTGCGCGACGTCGTCCACCACGGCAACGTGCGTGAACGCATGGCCATGATCTTCAACTCCATATCGACCCAGGTGCTGCCCAAGGCACTCGGCCAGCCCGCCGGATACCCGGACGTCATCAAGAAGGAGCGCACGGACCGGCTCTTCCACCCCGAACCCAGGGAGTACGACGAGCTCTACGGCCTCCTCGCGAAGATGGACAAGGCCGGGGAGAGAGGTACGCCGAAGTACTCGGAGAAGCACCACCGGTGGAAGGAGCTCGCGTCACGCCTCTACAAGACCGATCCGGACACGGTCAAGCCGCCGCTGAGCGACAGGGAGAAGGACAAGGCGAAGAACAAGGCCGGGCAGCTGGTGTGGATATCCGGTGCGCAGAGGTCCCACCTCGCCATGAAGTCCTCTCTCCAGACCAGCAGTGAGCAGCACGGGCTCCTGGTCAAGACCGGTACGTCCGGCTCGGGCTACTACTTCCACAAGTACGCCCAGCTGATGGCCCGGCAGTGGAACGTCCCTGTCGACCATCAGGCACTGCGGCTCGCGATCATCTCCACCTTCGTCGGACAGGGACACCACACGCTCCCCGAGGTGCTCCGCGGCACCTCGGTATTCGCTGACGAGGCCGGCATGCCCGAGCTGCGTACGCCCTACCCGAGCTCCTCCGACGCCTCCGACTGGGCCCACTACCGCGCCCTCCCCCCGCTGACCGAGGACGACCTGCGTCGGCACGTCGCCGTCGACGGCAGGTTCCCTGACGAGATCGCCGAGGACTTCCGGCGCGAGCTGGAGGAGAAGCGGAGCGCGCGACGCGGGACGGAAGAGGGCTCGAACGACCCCGACGCCATGGAAATCGACCGGCCCAAGCGTCCCTTCCCCTTCGACGGGGACGGTGAGGAGGACGACAACGACGTCGAGATGGAGCTGGACCCCAAGCGCTGGCGTCAGGGCAACAGCCCCAACGTCAGCCCTGGCGTCCCCGAGAACTCCCCCTACACCCTGCCGGGGCAACAGCTGCCCGAGGAGGTCTCCCCGGCGGAGCGGCCGATCACGGCGGACCGGTGGTCGGCGTGGAAGTGGGCTCCGGGCCGCCAGGACGTGCCACCGCCCGCCCGGGTCCGCACCGAGCGCTTCGACCCCTCGGCGGACCCGGACACCACCGGTCCGTTCCCGGGCACGGCGGACCGGCGCAACGACGACGGGACACTCGCGGGTTACCGCACGCTCATCAGCGCCGACGTCCAGCGCTTCACCGTGCCCCCGGACGGGGACGGCGCGCCGGGCGGGGCCGTACGTCTTGTGCAGGTCACCCTTCCGGTGATCGTCGACGACTCCTACTCGGCCGCCGACGTCGCCGCGCTGCGGGACCGGCTCCAGGACCTGCTGGACACCCATGTGAACCTGGGCTTCCGGCTGCCCCGCAGCCGGGACCAGCTCCACATGGAGGTGCGGCTCGAACCCGTGTCCGCGTCCCGGGACGGGGACAGGGGTGAGGACTGGGTCACGGTGAGCCGGGACGCCGGGCCCGGGAACAGATCCGACCAGCTGCACTTCCGGCTGCACGCCGACGACACGGACCCGGACGTACGCAGCCGCGACAACGCCATGCTGCTGCACGAACTCCTGCACTACACAGGGCTGCCCGACCGTTACCACGACGCCGAGACGCTGTTCCGGCACACGCCCGACCGGGCCGACGCGTCCGGGGTCATGGCGACGGCCGCCCTGCCCGACGGCACCCTGCCCCACCGCTACCTGGACGCCGTCGAGGACGTCACGGAGTCCGGTTCCGTCCTCCACGACAACGACGGCCCCGGCACATGGACCACCCCGCTGCCGGAGGCACCGGTCCGGGACATCCCCTCCGGCATCGCCGTCGGTGTCCTCTCCCCCGCCCAGACCACCGCCCTGCGGTCCATCCCCCAACGCCCCGGCGTCTTCGTCGTCGGCATGCACACCGACCCGAACGCCCCGCACGACCCGGCTGCCGTCCTCAAAGCCCTCGCCGACGCCCACGACCAGGGCCGGCTCGACGACATCACCGAAGTCCAGTTCACCGCCTGCAACCTCGCCAGCCCCGTCCACGAGAACATCGTCCAAACCGTCATGAGCGGCCTGTGGAAACACCGCGCCGCAACGGGCACCACCACCCCCGACCCCCTCACCGCCCGCGCCGCAGACGCCCCGGTCTGGTACATCCCCACAACCACCGGCGACACGACGGACGGTGACACAGGGGGCGGCCACCTCGTCACCGCCCAGCACATCGGGCTCACCCCCGACGGGAAGATCGCCGTCGTCGACGAAGGCGCCTGGCACGTGTACGGCGACAGCGGCGATCCCCACCACACGCCCGTCCACACCACCTCCGGCCCCGACACCCTCCCCGCCGACGCCGCCCGCTTCCTGTCCACCTCACCCCACGACGCCACCCAGCACCCCGGCGCCGTGATGTTCGGCCTTCTCTCCCACCACCTGCCCCGGGAGCAGTGGAGTGCGCTGGTGTCCGATCCCGCGTGGGTGGACCTTCTCGCCGAGGTGACGGACACCGATCCTGCCCCGGACGACGCCTGGCACACGATGGACGCGGCAACGTACCTGCGGCTGCGGAACCAGGTGGTCCCAGAGGCGGACGATCCGATGAGGCCAGAAGACGTCGAGACGGCCTTCTCCAACTACACGCTCGACCGCTCCGCCGACGCCGACAGCCGCCTGGAAGCTGTCGTGAACCTGGTCAAGGACCTCCAGGCGAACACGGAGAGCGAGTCGCTGACGGCTGACGTCCAGATCCTGCTGCAACGCCTGCTCCTGGACCAGGGCTTCCCCCCGGCACGGCTGCACGACGGGGCGCGCACCGCGGAGTTCTGGACGGACGACAACGCGATGCTCCTGAGGGGCGAGTTGATCCTCGGCATGGCCGACGCCACGGACGCCGGGGCCGCTCCCCCCCTCGGCACGCTCACGACCGGACCTGCGGCGACTCCGTCCGACGAGGTGCTGTCGAAACTGCTCCCGGAGGGCTCGGACGAGAACCACAAGATCCTGCTCCGCGAACTGCTGGAGGGCGCGCACGACCAGGACAGTCCCTGGCACACCCTGAACGGCACGGCGTACCTCGAACTGCGCTCCCGGATCGAGGGCGAACCACTCGGCGTCCCCGCCGGGGAGGTGGACGACATCTTCACGTCGTACACGACGGACCTGGCGAACGCCGAAACTCGCATGGACCAGCTGAAGGCCGTCGCCAAAACAGTCCAGCAGCTGCACACGACCGCCGGCCTCACCGGGGGGCAGGCGCTGACCGTCCACTCCCGGTTCCTGGTCCCGCGCATGCTCCTCGACCTCGGCATCACACCGGTACCCCTGCCGCCCAAGCTCCACGCCGAGCCGGCCTGGAAGGCGTTCAGTGGCCCGGCGACCCGGATGCCCCAAATGAAGAAAACGCGCTTTTCGACCTTCGCGAGCCAAGTCGCCTCGGCCGTCATGGACGCTCGCTCCCTCTCCTGGTCCCCCCCGCCCGCCTCCGTTCCCGAGGACGGCGACACACCCGCCGTCGCACCGCCGGACGAGCAGGCGACCGACACCGGCATCCCCGCGACCTCCGACGCACCCGTCGCTCCAGAAGTCCAGGCGCCGCATGACAGCCCTGTACGCGACGGGGACGGAGACGAGGCGCCTGAACCGAGCGACTGGCGGAAGGAGCTGAACGACCTCGGCCCCCTCACGAAGGAGGAGGCCACCGCCTATCTGGTGCTCCCCGAGCCCCCACTCGGGCTGCTGGGCCGGGCGGACCAGCTCCTGCGCACCAACCACCGGCCGTACACCACCCTTGTCAAGGATCTCCCGGCCGATGCGCAGCACTGGCTGGAGGTACGGGTCCCCGCCCGGGGGGCCGTCGACACGGGGGACGGACGGCTCCTCGTCGGCAAGGACCGGCTGGCGTCGGTGACGCTCACCGGCCCGGACGACACGCTGACCGCCATCGAGGGATTCGAATCCCGGCTGCGGCACATGCCGACGAAGCCCACCCCGCCACAGGCCACCTCGGAACAGCCGGCCTCGGAACAAGCGACCCCTCAACAACCGACCCCTCAACAACCGACCTCGGAACAGCCAACCTCCGGACAGCCCGTCCCCGAACAGTCAACCTCCGAACAGTCCGTCCCGGAAAAGCCCGTCCCGCTCTCCGTGCTGAGCCGTGTCGGACAGGCTCTGTACGTCAACCCGGACCACGACGAGCACCACACCACCGTCTGGACGGCGGTCCGTATGGCCTACGCCGAGGCATCGCGCGACGCCGAGCGCGCTCTCGGCGAGTACCTCACCGGGCGGGAGGACGTTCAGCAGCAGGTGCGGAGGCTGGTGCGGGCGGCCTGGGACAACCTGCCGGAAGACAAACGGACCAAGCTCGGCACCGAGGGGAAAACCGGCAGCGGGTCCGTCGGCAAGGATCTGGGGACACTGCAGGAGGTCGTCGAGAACGGCAACATCCGCGAGCAGATGCACATGCTCGTCACCGGGGCCCACACCGTCCTGCTGGACCAGTTGAGGATCAAAAAGTCCAAACCGCTCATCCTCGACCGCGAGTGGGACGACCCGGCCAAGCCGCTACAGCCGCGGAAACAACAGGACGGCGACGTCGTCCAGAACATCAAGCGGGAAAAGGAGCGGCTGGAGAAGGAGAAGGCGGGCAGCCCCGAACTGCAGGCACTGCTCGACGCCCAGGACCACCGCAGGCGCACCGAGTTGCGGCCCGACGAGGTCGTTCCGCCTCTCAGCGAGCGCGAGCGCAGGCACGCGCTGGACAACGACCGGCTGACGTGGGAACCGGGCGAGCGGCACCGGCAGATCGCCCTCGGGACCGTGAGCCAGGTGACGGCCGAGGGGACCGGTGGCCTGATGAGCGCGGGCACGTCGAACACGACGTACTTCACGCTGATGGTCGTTCACGCGATGTCCGAGAGGTGGCAAGTCCCCGTCGACTTCCAGCTGGTGCGTCTCGCCCTGATGGCGGACATGCTCCCGATCGGCCACCACACCTTCCACGAGATCATGACAGCGTCGGAGGCGTTCGAGCAGGACGTGCTGGTTACGCAGCAGCAGGCGGGCGCCGCGTACACCCCTGTCCTGTCCTACCGCGACGACTGGGGCAGGTTCCGCTCGCTCGCGCCGCTCACCGAGAACATGCTGCGGGAAGCCATGCCCGGCGGGAGGTTCCCCGAGGAGGTCGCCCTGGGCCTCGAAGCCCATGAGCGCACGCCGGACGTGCTGCCCCCCCTGCCTTCCGAGCCGCATGCCGCCCGTACGCGCCGCGCGCTTTCCGTGAGCGAGCTGGACACCCTGATCGAGAGGACGCCCGGTCTGACCGACCGTGCGGTCGTGCTCCTGCGGGAGGCGCTCGGCGACGGCGGGAACATCAGTCGCGACTGGCGTCGGCTGAACGCCGGCTCCTTCCTGGACCTGAGCAGGCGCGTCACCCAGCCGGACGACGCCGTCCAGGGACCGCAGACCGGTGTGTGGGACGAATTCGAGACGGCCATGAATCGCTTGTTCCCACTTCCCCCGGCCGCCCGTCGACCCGACCCGACCGACCCGGACACCCCCGAGACGGCAGCGTCCGCTCCGGACACCCCCGAGACCGCCCCGTCCACCCCTGACAGCCCGCAGCCCGACCCTCTGGAGCAGAGTCTCGACTCCGCCTTCGACGACTACTACGCCACCCTGGCCGGTGACCCGAGCAACGGAACCCGCCTGACCGCGCTGGCCGAGCTCCTCCTCAAGCTCCGGAAGACCGAGAGCCTTCTACCGCCGGACGCCGATGTCTCCACCGCCCTCGGGATCGTGACCCAGCGCCTGCTGGTGGACCAGGGCTATCCGCCCGCCCTGTGGGACGAGAACATCGCCGGCCCGGAGTTCTGGCCGGACGACGCTCCCTCGCTGGTGCTGAAGCTGGAGACGGCCATCGGCGCGTTCATCCACCAGCAGACCGTGCGGCGGATCCCCGCCGGCATCGCCGTGGGCCCCATGAACGCCGCCCAGTCCAGGGTGCTCGGCTCCCTGCCGCCGAGCCCCGGCGTCTTCGTCGTCGGCATGCACACCGACCCGAACACCCAGCACGACCCGGCTGCCGTCCTCAAAGCCCTCGCCGACGCCCACGACGAGGGCCGGCTCGACGGAGTCACCGAGATCCGGTTCACCGGCTGCGACCTTGCCTCCCCCGTCCACGGGTCCACCGTGAGGACGGTCATGAGCGGCCTGTGGAAGCACCGCGCCGAGAACGGCGAGAACGGCCCGCTCACCGCGCTCGCCGCCGACGCCCCGGTCTGGTACGTGCCCGGCGGCGACGGGGTGTTCACCGCCCGCCACGTGGGCGTGACCGCCGACGGCCGGATGACCGTCCTCGGCGGCGCCGACTGGCACCGCTACACCGACACCGGCGCCCCCGACCACACCCCCGAGACCACCCCCGTCGGCGACGACGGGGCCCCCGCCGACGCGGTGCGCCTCACGGACGGCGACGAGACCGGCCCGGCGCACGAGGACGCGGTGCGGTTCGGCGACGACGGGGACACCGCCTCGATCAGCATGACGATCGACGGAACACCCCTGCGCATCGAGCGGACCATCGAATTCGGCAAGGGGAAGAAGACCCTCCCCGAGGAGAGCCGGACGATGCTCCAGGACCTCGCGATGGAGCTCTTCCCCGAACTGGTCCGCCGCGCCGAGGACCCCTCGCTGGGCCCCCTGCGGATCGACGTCACGGCAGGTGGCAACAACCGGCTGCCCGGGGCCGCGAAGGCGGTCGGGCAGGAGCGTGCCCTGGCCGTGTCGAGCGCGCTGGCGACCGAGATCCGGAAGCTGGCCTTCGGCCTGGAGATACCGGAGGCGAACGCCATGGCCGTGTTCGCCCCCGGGTCTCGCGGCCGTGACGTCTCGGGGCTGGACACAACGCACGACACGCCCGCGCCGGAGCTGCGGCGGCGGGCCACGATCTCCTCGCTGGTCCAGGAGGCGAGCACGTCCCACCTGCGGCCCGTACGGTCGCTACGGGCGCACACCACCGTGGTGGACCTGTTCCGCAGCCTGGCGGACCCGCTGAACACCGACCACACGCCGTTGTCCCTGCACGACCTGACCGGTTCGCGGATCTACTGGAAGACCACCCCGGACTTCCCGGCGGACCACAACCTGGTCTTCCGCGTGGAACTCCTGGAGGAGGACACGAGCAGCGCGCAGACGGCCGGCGACGACCTGGTGGTCTTCCCCGCTGGCACACAGGTCCGCGTGGTCTCCTTCGACCGGATGGACTCCGGCCGCTTCCTGGTGACCTTGCGCGAGGTGAGCCCGTACGACGCGCCGCAGCCCGAGACGACGACACCGCACGAGCCGGTCGTCGGCATCCCCGGCGTCAGCTACCTGGGCCCGAACCGTCCCTTCGACTCGGCGCTCCGGCACCGCGCTGAGCAGGAGAAGACCTCCACCGCCAAGGAAAAGGGCAAGGCGGTCGCCAAGGACCGGAGCAAGAGCAAGAAGGTCGCCGCGGACGAGACCGAGGCAGAGGGAAGCAACGGGGCCGGGAAGCAGGAAACGGAAGAAAAGAGGGACAAGGATCCTAAGCCGGGCCATTACCAGCCCCGGAAGGCGCTCTACATCCACCGGGGAGAGGTGGAGGTGGAGATGACCAAGGAGGGTCCGCACGTCCGCTTCTACACGGCGGTCGTCAGCCAGACCGATGTGACGTACGACCCCGTCACCCAGAAGGTCACAACGGTCAGGCACAAGGACGTCCAGCAGGACCCGGTCACCGGGAAGGTCCTTCTGGCTTCCGGCGGCGAATCCATGGACGGCACCATGTGGACGGGCATCGGCACGCCCATGCGCGCCATTGCCTGGGCCATGAAGTACAAGGTGGCGGATGCTCCGTTCAAGCCGCTGATCCGCTCCTACCTGGTTCCTCTGAGCGTCTACCGGGAGATCACGTCGACCTCGGTTCCGGAGGGCGACGCCAACTTCCTCGGCGACCCCTACCGGGGCAGCGAATCGCTCGACCTCCGGAAGATACGCGCCCCCTTCCACCCCCATTCCATCGTCTGGAAGTCGCTCGACCCGGAAGAGTTCGCGAAGAACGCCCGGGTGGCGGAGGCGGAGGAGATCTACGAGAAGAGGTGGGATGCCTGGAAGCAGAAGACCCGCACTCTGCCGATCCCCCTGGAGGAATCCGCCTCGGAACAGACCTCCGCTCCGGCGAATTCCCAGAACACGCCCGCCGTGGAGGGGAGTTCCGCGTCGTCGAGTTCCCAGAACACGCCCGCCGCGAACAAGGACCTCCCGCACAGGCCCCTGGCGAACCGGACGATCAACACCGACCAGCCCGGTGAACGCAACCAGTTCGGCATCCGGGGCAAGCACCTCGAACTGCTGCGCGCGAGCATCGTGCCCGACTCCCTGATCACGTACTACCAGGACGAGTCCGACCTCACTCCGGAGCCCCCGCATTCCGGGGACGAGGGGCAGCGGCGGTACCGGAAGAACGGCAGGGCGGTCCACGTCGACGAACTGCGCAAGCGGGTCGGCGTTCCCGGTATCGGCGAGCCCCAGCTGACGTCCGAGTACAACCCCTGGATCCAGAACAAGAAGCACGTCAACGACGCCGCGAAGCTCCGGTCGATCTCCACCAAACTGCGGCAGCACTACACGACGTGGCTGCATTCCCGGCAGCGGCCGGCCGCACGCACGCAGAGCCTCCTCCTCGACCACGACACGAACCTGATCCCGTACCCCACCCGCCTCCAGAGCCTGAAGAAGTTCCTCAAGGAGAACAGGGACGAGCTGCCCGAAACGACCGGACCGCTCTTCGACGGCGAGGGGAACTTCACCGACACCATCGACTCCGACGACATGTCCCCCGCCGAGCGGCAAGCCAAGGACGACCTTGAGGAGTTCATGCAGAAGACCGTCCTGAACTGGGCCAACCACGCCGAGATCGGTTATCTCCTCTCCCGTCAGCACCAAGAGGTGAAGTCCGACCGGAACCTCAGCGACGCGCCGGTGCCACACGACTTCCACGAGATGCGGCTGCGGCGGAAGGAGGACGTCCACCTCCAGATCCAGGTGGGCAATGACCTCACCCGGGCGTGGCAGGAGGGCAAGTCGCCGTACGAGCTGCTGAACCGGCTGTTCCGGGACTATCCCGAACTGTCGAAGATGTACGAGGAGATCTGCGCCCCGACGGAGCAGTACACCTTCTTCCAGCACGCGCAGATGGTCCTGGGCCAGTACCTCAAGCTCGCCTATCCCGACCGGGACGACCCGAATCGTGTGGTGCCCGTGGACGCGATCGTCAAGGCGATCCTCTTCCACGACATCGAGAAGGCGAACTCGGAGGACATGTACGGCGACAGGAAGAAGTCGGACGAAGACGAGGAGGACGAGCAGGAGCAGGAAGCGAAGCGGCAGCAGAAGAAGGCGCCGTCCCACGACTACGAGCCCGAGCACATGGGGGCCGTCCAGGTCATGAGCCGGTACCGGAACCTGTGGGGCGACGTGGAGGGGGACGAGCGGCAGGCCCGCGCGTACCGGGCGGCCGTGAAGATGGTCGACTCCGACCCCTTCGGTTTCTACTACCGGGACAAGCACTCCGGCAATCCGGACAAGAACCGCGACGCGACGTTCCGGTGGGTCGTCGAGATGTACCTGGACCTCCAGGGCCGGAGCATGGTGACGGCCGACGGAGGAACCCGCGGTCTGACCGCGCTGGACCGGAACGACACCGACGGCATCCGGCGGCTGTTCCACGAGTTCCACCAGTACTACCAGGCGGACTTCTCCTCCTACACGCTCTACAGCTCCTACCTCGACCCCGGCAAGCGGGGCCCGAACGGTGCCCTGTCCGGCCTGCCGCCCGTGCACACGAAGGGCAAAGAGCAGCACGCCACGGACCACTTCGAGCCCGTCGAGGGGGGAACCCCAGCCCCGGCCAACCCCTACGGGACCGGGCCCCGGACGACCGTGGCGCCCTCGGTGGACGGCAGGGACTCCCTGCGGTTCGTCTTCACCGAAAAACGGAACTACTCGGAGAAGTACGAAGCCCTCGCCGCCCTCTTCCAGGACCACGACAGCGTCCTGGCCGCCTACGACCGCGTCGGCGGGGAGCGGCTCCGCTCCGACGCCCGGTTCCTCGGCGACGAGGAAAACGCGCTGGTGGGCCTGTCCGCCGCGAACCAGTCGCGGAAGACCGGGAACAACAGCGACGACGCCGAGGTCGAGGACCTCGGAGCCTTCTTCTTCCTGGGCGGCGGGGACGGGACCACCCTCACCACCGGCCCCGGGACTCCCTCCGAGCAGCGGATCACCGAACTCGCCGACTCCCTCGCCCTCTCCCACCAGGACAACGGCACCCACCACCTCGTGAGCCCCGACGCCGGCGACGCCGAGGCGGACCGGATCCGCGGTGTCGTCGGACGCTTCCCCCGGGACGACCGGTTCTTCACGCTTGCCAGTCACATCGCGGGGAACGACGGGGCGCCCGTCTGGCGCGGGCAGCGGGTCACGCCCGGCGAGCTGGCCGGCGCGCTGTCCCGGCTGGCCGACGGGGTGTGGGACACCGCGAAGCCGCTGCGGTTCGCCGCCTGCGGGCTGGGCGGGGACGTGGAGCGCTCGTACGCCGCCGACACGCTGCGGGAGCTGCGGAAGCTGCGGCCCGACCTGCCGCTCACCGCGTACGCCCCCCGGTCCACGCTGTGGTTCGTCCCCTCGGTGACCGGTACGGACTCCTCGGGCACCGGGCACACGGTCGTGGCCCAGAAGGTCGCCTGGGGTGCCGACGGCAAGCCCCGGCTGGTCCCCGACCACTGGGTCAAGCTGTCCCTGCCGGCGGACGGGGACGGCACAGTCGGGGCCACCCTCCTCAACGCCCACATGCCGCCGGACGGCGTCCTGCCCGACGACGCGCTCTCCCCCGACAACGTGCCGGTGACGACTCCTGCGCCGGAGGGCTACCTCGTCGACGACGGCACCGGGGACGGGGACTCCTCCCGCGCCGTGCCGTTCGGCCAGGCCACGAACGCCGACGGCGGCCAGCCGGAGAGCAGCGCCGCGGCCCAACGCCGCGCCGACGCCGAAGTCCAACGCCGGGCCCAACGCCGTGCCGAACGCCGCGCCCAACGCCTCGCCCAACGCCTCGCCGACCCCGAACGCCGCGACGAAGCCCGGCGCCGCGCCATCGCCGAACGCGTCGTCCGCGAACTCCTCGCCACCCCGCGCCCTGCCCCCGACGGCTCCCGCACCGACGGCACCTCCCGCCGCACTCCCGAAAACACTGCCACCACCTCCTCGGAGAACTCCTCATCCACGAAGGCCCCCTGGTACACCGCCCGGCAGGCGCTCGGCGACGGGCGGATCATGACCGTGACCGGGGCGGCCCTGCAGCGGAAGGACCTGGAGAACGTCCTGGCACCCGAGACGGAGAGGCTGGGCGGAAGGGAAACGGTCGACCGGATCGCGCGGAAGCTGACCCCGCTTCTCGGCGGGAACACGCCCGCCGACTGGGACGGGTTCCTGCGCAAGGGCACGGCCTTCCCCGTCGGTGACAAGACCGTGGTCGTGACCGCCGGGCCGAACGGCCTCACCCACTCCGCGGTCCAGCCCAAGGAGCAGCTGCCCCCGTACGCCTCGCGCAACCAGCCCGTCGTCGGCCACGTCCAGTCCTCCGGCGGCAACCTCGGGCTCTCCGGCGGCCTGGACGTCGTGACGAAGCTGGCGGGCCTGGGGGCCCCGACCGGAGTGGCCCCGACCGTCAAGGTCCAGGCCGGCGGCACGTACGGCTCGACCCGCACCGCCACGGCGGAGACCCAGGCCGCCGGACGGACCGTGCTCAAGGAGATGAACGAGTTCACCGGTGGCGTGGCCCTCCAGGTGCACGTCATCGAGAAGAACGGCGATGCCCGCACGGTGGAGGCATCCCTCCCCGTAAAGCTGCGGTTCGCCTTCCCGGCGGACGTCACCTCCGACACGCCGCAGGACGACTGGCACGTCGTCCGGCCCGAGGCGCTCAAGACGGTGCTTTGCACGGTCAACGCGGTCGCGCCGGGGCCACTCCTGGTCGACCTCGCCGCGACGCTGCGGAAGGCGGGGTTCGCCCCGGACTCCGTCTCCCGGTTCGTCGCCGACGTCACCGACGGCTTCTTCAACGAGAAGTCACTCAAGGACGGCAACCAGTGGTGGAGCACCGGGAGCCTGGCCTCACGGGCGTTCAGCGGCGGGGGGCCGCTGAAGTCGCTCGGCGGCCACTTCGTCGTCGGCGCCACGCTGACCGGCCTGCGGCCCAAGGGCACCACCGGGAGCGCGCTGCAGGTGCGGGAGGACTTCTCCGGCACGTTCGGCGTGAAGTCGAGCGGCAAGCACGCCGACAAGACGGGCATCTCGTTCGGCGCGACCGTGCCGATGAGCACCCCGAAGTTCTCCTTCGCCCCGAGCGGGGAGCTGGGCTTCAGCGCGTCCCGCTCGCACAACTTCGACGTCGGCGGCTCCGACAAGGGCAAAGTGAGGATCAAGCACAAGGAGGAGATCCAGGCCGAGTACCACGCCACGGCGCGGTTCCACGTGGAGTTCCTCTCGACGTCCAAGCGCCCGCCGCTGACGTTCACCTCGACGGTGGAACTGGCCGTGGGCGTGCCCGCCTCCCGGTCCGCCGACTTCGAGAACCTGTTGCTCGGCCCGGACGCGGAGCGGACCCGGGCGAGGGAGCAGCCGGCCCGGGACACCTCCGAGGTGACCCGGTACCCCTCGCGTTTCCAGGCCGCGGGGACAGCCGTGCTCGCCGCGCTGCGGCTGGCCCGCAAGGAGCCGTCCTCCCTCCTCGACCACACCACGGCGCCGACGTTCCCCAAGAAGCCGGTGACCGGCCCGGCGGGGCTGCTGAAGGCGTCCCAGCGGCACCCGATCGAGATCGCGGCCCCCGGTGGCCTGCTCCCGGCCGGCGCCGCGTGGGCGGGTCTGGGCGGCAACCCGCGGGTGAGACCGGTCGCCCACGACCAGCTCTACACGCTGGCCCCTCCGGGCGCCTCCGGCCCGGCCTTCCGCTACCAGGTGGACGCCCTCGGGCGGATCACCGGCGTGCAGCGGCTGCGCCCCTCCACCTTCGCCGAGGCGTTCGGCACCCTGGAGACGGAAAACCACGCGACCCGGCTCGCCCAGCTCCACGCCGACCACCCTCAGCTCGCCTTCGACGTGCAGTCCGCCCCGGACGGCCCGTCGGTCCTCATCCCGCCCGGCCCCGCCGACATCCCGCGGCTGCACGTCCGATCCCGCCCGGACGGGACGCTGAGCGTGCTCGGCACCGTGCACCACCCCATCGAGCACGCCCCCGGCCCCGACCGCACGGCGCCGCCGCCGGCGCCGGCGGCGCCGACGGTGCAGAACCCCCGGAGCGTCCAGACGGTCGTCACCGACCTGCGCGGTCTCCGCTCCCTCGACCAGCCGGTCGCTGTACGGATCCAGCCGGGGTACAGACACTCCGCCGACCTCACCAGCGCCCTCGCCGACGGCCACCCGGACAACCGTGGGCTGACCGTCCTCCAGGACGGCGGAGACCCCCGGACCGTCCAGGACCGGCGGCCGAGCGGCTATGTGGTCGAGGTGGCGGCGGACGGCACCGTCACCGGCCCCGTCCGCCGACGGGACTTCGCCAAGGACCCGCAGGAGCCGGCCGCCCTCGCCTCGCGCACCGGCCTCGGCTCCGGTGTGGCCGCCGAACTCCCCGGCAGCGAGAAGGTGTTGAAGGCCGCACGGAACTGGCTCGACAGCCACCTGGAGCAGAACGGCCTGAAGAACGGGCTGGACGAGGAGCAGTACGCGCAGTTCCACCGGGAGCTGGAGGCGTCCTTCGGCACGCCCGCCATGCGGGCCCACTTCGCCGACCTCCTCGGCTCGGGCGTCCCCCTCGTCCTGCACGTCGGCGGCAGGGAGATCCGACTGCACCTGCGCAGCGAACTCCTCGACCTGTGGGGCAAGTCCACCGAGGACGACCTGTCGACGACCCGCGCGGTGACCCACAACACCAACCAGGCCGTCGGCGTCGGCGACCAAAGCGGCGGCTCGCTCTCCCTCGGCTTCACGCCGCGGTTCGAGCCCCGGAAGAACCACCGGATCGAGATGCCCTCCGTCAAGATCAGCGGCGGCGTCACGTTCTCGAACACCAAGGAGTCGGTGGCCGCCACCGTCAAGACCTCCCGCGAGCAGGAGACCAGCGGCGGACACACCGTCTTCTCCTACGAGATCGTCCACCACCTGACCGCCACGGTCCACGAGAGCGGGGGCGAGCTGGTCTCCGGCACCGCCCTGACCGTCGAGGGCCCCGACGTGTCCGCGAGGGTCCGTGTCGGCGACGACCACCTGGCCACCCCCCACGCGTCCTTCTCCCCCACCGTCGGCACCGTGCAAGACCTCGCCGAGGACGGCATCGCATGGGAGACCGGCACCGACCATCAGGTCTTCCTCGACCTCCGTCAGGGCACCGGAACCGTCCACCCCGAATTCCTCGGCACTTCCGGCCTCACCCTCATCGCGGCCCGGATGGTCGCCGGGGACAGCGGCGGGAACCCGCCCCAGGGCCTGGACGACGAGTTCGCGCAGCACTCCGAGGACACCGTCGGCGCCCTGCGCCAGGGTCTCACCCAGGAGATCGAGAAGGTCTTCACCCCGACCTTCCTCCAGTCCCAGTTCGAGCAGCTCATCGGGGAGGACGGCGCGGTGTTCCCGCTGCCGCAGACCCCGTCCGGCCGCTCGCAGGCCCTCGTGATCCGGCTGCGTACGACCCCGCTCCGGCACGAGGGGACCGGTGGCAGGACCAACCTGGGGTACGTGGCGGAGACCGGCACCAAGTCCAGTACGGCCACGACCCGTTCGCACAACATCGGCGCCGGCGTCGGCGTCGGCGGTTTCGCCGGCCTCCCCGACAAGGGCGTCTCGGTCGCCGGAACGGCGACCCTGGACTACACCCGCACGAACACCACGGTACGGACGAACGCCTCGGCGAACACTCTGTCCTCGACCCTGACGCACAAGGGCACCACCCACCGCTACCGCGCCGACGCCCACTACGAGATCACCCACCACACCTGGAAGCCCGCGGACCGCCTCACGACCGGCCCGTCGAACCACACCACGACGACGCGGTACGTTCAGGTGAACGGCGGCCTGGAACTGGCCGTGCCCGAACCCGAGGCCCGCGCCCTGGGCCTCGACGTCCCCGCCGGGAGCTCCCCCGCCGCCGGGTCCAGCACCGAACCCGGCACCACCACGGGGAGCCGCGTGTACCTCGACGCCGACCTGGCGAAGGCCGTCGCGCACGTGGAGAAGCTCGACGCGGAGGACGTCCTGCCCACCGTCAGGAGGCTGCTCGGTGACCTGCCGGACATGCCGGCGGACGTCGACGGCAGCATCCCCACCGACCTGTCCCGGGGCCTGAGTTCGGTCTTCTCCGCGGAATCGCTGCGCGCCAACTTCACCGCGCTCAGCACCACCTCGGTACGCCAACTGGTCAAGCTGCGGCAGAGGACCGGCGGCACCCGGCTGATCGGCATCCGGGTCAAGGCCACCCTCGGCGCCCCGGCCTACAGCGGCTCCCGCGACAACACCACGCTCGCCATCAGCGACACCGCCACGGCGTCGGACGCGAACGCCACCGGGACGTCGAACAAGGTGAGCCTGCAGGGGTCCCTCGCCGTGAAGGGGCTCGACGCGGCGGGCAAGCCGGTCGGCGGAGGCAAGGCCGGCGGCGGCCTGGAGAGGACCACCGGCTCGACCCGGACCGAGACCGCCTCGGAACGCGACCAGCACACCATGGAGTTCACCGGTACGGCCCGGCAGTTCACGCACCCGGTCAGCTACCAGGTGGAGATCTTCGACGCCTCCGAACCCCACCAACTGACCCAGATGGCGGAAACCGCGCTCAAGGCCCCCGCGAAGCTCGTCGACTGGGCCACGGACGGCCGGGCCGAACGCTGGTTCGCCGAGCAGTGGGAGCAGTTCTTCCCGTCCGGCCACACGCCGCAGCAGAAGGAAACGATCCCCGGCAAGACTGTCAAGCTGCTGGTCCCCGACCACCTGACCGGGGAGACCGCCCCGACGCCCTCCGCACAGACCGAGCCCGAGCCGAGGGCCACGGTCCGCCCGCAGGGCCCCTTGGCCGTGCCGCCGGCCGTCGAACGGCTCGGCACGGACCTGGCTCCCGAGATCCAGGCCCTGTCCCTGCCGAAGCTCGACGCGGCCGTGAAGTGGCTGCCCACCGCCGCCGCCCGGCCGCACCGCGTCGAGGCCGGGGACACCGAAGCGCTGACCCGCAAGGACCTCGCCCCTGCGACCCTGGGGGGCCTGCGGACCGACCTGCTGACCACCGAGCGGAACCTGCGCGCCAACATCCGGCAGCTACTCGGCGAGGGGTACGCGATCCCGGTGACGGGCGGCGAGAAGGTCACCGTACGGCTCCTCGTCCGCGGCACCACGCACATCGCCTCGGAGACCCTCGACACGAACGTGGAGACGGGCGCCCGGGAGCGGGAGTCGGAACGCGAGCAGGAGAAGGGCACGACCGCCTGGTCCGCCTCGGCCGCCCCCGAAGCCCGCCTCCGCGCCATGAACCTCGGGGAACCGGAAGGCCCCGGCGCCTCCGAACTCGCCGTGAACATGAACCTCCAGCTCCTGAACATCGGCGGGGAGTCCGGGAACAACCTCAGCACCAACCGGAGCGAGACGGTCGACGAGCGGGACAAGAAGAAGGGGCTCCAGCACTACTACAAGGCCGACGTCACCTGGGTCCTCACCGGCAGCCGGAACACCACCGTCGAGATCGAGGTGGACGGCGGTCTGATCGGTCTGCTGGGCGACGGTACGGCCGAGGACCTGGCGAAGAAGTACCCGGGCCTGTTCGGGGAGAAGCCGTCGCCACGGGATGGGGCGGAGGCCGAGGACGGCACGGGAAGCAGGGACAAGGGCAAGGGCAAGGGCAAGGGCAAGGGCAAGGGCAAGGGCACCAAGCTGGTGTCCTCGGACTGGTCGCAGCAGTTCCTGTACGAGTGAACCGGTACCGGCGTTCCGTACGTTCCCCCGGGCGCGTACGGAACGCCGGGCTGCCCCGGCCCGCCCCGAACCCCAGGACAGGACCCCGTCATGACCGACCCCGAGCCCCGGCCGGAGTTCCGGCTCGCCTCCGTCTTCGACCACGCGGACCCGGTGACGGGTCCGGGCTTCGCCGCGGACCACCCGGTGGTGGAGGACCCGGAGCTGCACGCCCTGCTGCTGAAACGGCTGGCCGCCGGGACGCCCGTGCTCGCGACGCCCGTGCTGATGGACGACGTGCTGGATCCCTCCCGGGTCGCGGAGGTCCCGCTGACCTTCCGTACGGACGGGCGATGGGTGTGGACGGACACGGTCACGTACTACCTGGAGCACTACGCCCTCGCCCCCGATCCCGAACTGCTCGCGCACCTCGGCGACCCCGGCTACACCGCCCCGGGCCCCCTCGGGCAGGACGTCGTCGAGCGGGCCGCCGCCTTCGTCCTGACCCCGCCTCCGGAGGGGACGCAGATCCGACCGCTCGGCTGACGCCGGGGCAGTGAACCACAGGGCTCCGCAGGTCCGTTCGTACGTGCGCGGAGGTTCGCGACGACCGAGAGGACCGAGGGGAATGACGGTGGAGAACAACGAGGTGCGGGCCGGGCAGGCCGCGGCGGCCATCAGCCTGCCGGCGGTCGCCTGGCAGCAGGCGGGCGAGGAGCCTGAAGGCAGTCCCGAGGCGAAGTCCCGGGGGGAGTCCGAGGGCCGGCCGGCCGAGGGTGCCCCGGCGCCGGGGCCGGACACTCGGGCCACCGCCGAACCGGATCCCCCGGCCACGTCTTCGGCCGTGCCGTCCAGCGCCGCCCCGGCCGTGCCCGCCGCGGGCGGAGAGACGGGGGCCGGGGCCGGCCCCGACGGCGAGGAGACGCCGGAGGCCGCCCCCGGGAGCGGGACGCAGGGCAGGCAGGGCACGCAGGCGGCGTCCGACGCGGACGGACTCGCCGCGGCAGCGGCACCCGCACCGGCGGCCCGGGCCGAGTCCCGGCCCGCCCGGCGGCTCTCGAAGCCCGTGATCGCGGCGGCGGCCACCTCGGGCGTGGTGCTGATGGGCGTGCCGCTCGTGCTCTCGCAGCTCGGCGGCGGGTCCGGGCCGGGTCCCGTACCGCCGCGCCCCGCCGGGTACAACCAGGCCGACGGCGGTCCCGGCGGCTTCGTGCCGAGGGCTGACGCACCGGAGGAGGGTTCCTCGCAGCCCCGGGCCACGGCGGGTGCGAGGAAGCGGCCCCCGGCCGCCGGGAAGGCCCCCCTGGCCCGCATCGGCGCCGGGGTGGGCATGGGCGTCCCCGCCGGCCCGGTGCCCACCTCCTCCCGGGCGCCCAGCACCGGTCGGGGCGCCGCTCGCGGCGGCTCCGCGCCCACCACGGCCCCCGCCAGGCCGCGGGAGACCACCGCGGCCCCGACGAAGCCGGCCACCCAGGCTCCGGCCGCTCCGACGAAGCCGCGGTACTCGGCGGTGGCGGGCCCGAGCTGCGCGAGCGCGGGCGCGAGTTTCACGTACAGCGGCTGGTTCACGGACGGCAAGGAGGGCTGGCAGAAGTACGGCACCGGCGGCTACGGGAGCAGCGGCTGCAACGGCGACTTCTTCTCGCTGCCGATGTCCGGCAAGACGGGCTCGGACAACGGGAGCGCGCTGCGCTGGACCTTCCGCACCGGCGCCGTCACCCGCGGCACCTGCCAGGTCTCGGTGCACATCCCCAACCACACCGACATCAAGGCCGTCGGCGGCAAGCCGTCGTACTACACGGTGCACGCGGGCACCACGGGCAACGACCCGATCCTGCGGAGGTTCTCCCTCGACCAGCCGTCCCTGCGGGGCCGGTGGGTGAGCGCGGGCGGCGTCCGCATCACCGGCGGCGTGCTGACGGTGAAGCTCCACGACCGGGGCGTCGACGGGTCGGGTTCGCAGCGGACCTACGCCCACCACGCGGGCGACGCCGCCCGCGTCGAGTGCACCGCCGACTGAGGCGGCCCGGCCGTCCCCGGCCGCCGGACCGCTGCTGAGGCCCACGCTCCTGATGCCCGTCCGCAAGGCCCACCACGAAGGGAACCACCACGCATGTCGCGCCATGTGCTGACCGTGAGCGCCGAGGCGCAGAGCGACCACCCCCCCGCCGGCGGCCCCTACCGCACGATCGGGGCGGCCCTGGAGGCCGCGCGCAGCGGGGTGGTGATCTCGGTGCGGCCCGGCCGGTACGAGGAGAACCTGGTCATCACCAAGATGGTGACGATCACCGCCGAGGACCCGCACGGGACCGTGCGGATCGTGCCGCCCCGGGGGACGGTGGTGCAGGTGGTGGCCGAGGCGGTACAGCTGACGGGGCTGGTGCTCCAGGGGCAGGACGACGAGCTGCCCGCGGTGGACGTGCCGCGCGGGCAGGCGGCGTTGCAGGACTGCGAGGTGGTGGGGAACGCCTGGACGGCCGTGCTCACCCGGCAGCAGGGTTCGCTGGCGATGCGGGGCTGCCGGGTGACCAATCCCGGCGGCGCGGGGATCGTGGAGACGTCCACCGGCACCAGCGTGATCGACGGCTGTGTCGTGGAGCACCTGGGCACCTCGGCGGTGGTCATCGGCGAGCGGGCCAACCCGACGTTCCGCAACTGCGTGCTGCGCGACGCCCGGGGCAACGGGGTGTGCGCCAACGGCGAGGGCCGGGGGCTGATCGAGGACTGCGAGATCTCGGCCACCGACAAGCCGGCCATCGCCCTGGAGCAGAACAGCGCCACCCGGGTGGTGCGGACCTCGGTGCGGGACTGCCCGCTGGGCGTGTACATCAGCTCCCAGGAGCGGGTGGTCCTCGAGGAGTGCTCGGTGTCCGCCACGAAGGTGCACGGCATCGCGCTCGTCGAGGGCACCGACCCGGTGCTGAGCCGCTGCCGGGTCTCCCGGACGGAGGGCAACGGCATCCATGTGACGGGGCGTTCACGCGGCGCCTTCGAGGAGTGCGAGGTCCACGCGGCCGCCGGCACCGGCATCTGGGTGGAGGAGTCCTCGGGTCCCTCGTTCAAGCGGTGCTCGGTACGCGACGCGAGGGAGGCCGCGGTCCAGCTGACCGGGGACAGCGCGCCGGACTTCGACCGGCTGGAGGTGCGCGGCGGCGCGGCGGCGGGGGTGCGCGTGCTGGAGGGCGCGAACCCGATGCTGCGGCGGCTGAACGTGTCGGGGGTGGCCGGGGCGGGGGTGGAGGTGACCCGGGGCGGCCGGGGCCGGGTGGAGAACTCGGAGATCTCCGCCACCGGGCAGGCCGGGGTGCGGATCGCCGACGGCGGAGACACCTACGTCGGCACCACCACGGTCCGGGAGACCGGCGTGGCCGGTGTGTCGGTCGGCGCGGGCGGGGTGGCCACGCTGCGGGACTGCGAGATCGCCGACTCTCCGCAGGAGGGCGTGCTCGTCGAGGACGGCGGTGAGCTGACCGCGGCACGCACCCGGGCGCGGTCGTGCCGGCGGTACGGCTTCCGGGTCGCGGAGGGCGGGCGGGCCACGCTGAACCGGTGCGAGGCGGTGGACAACACCGGCGACGGCATCCGCGTCGACTCCACGGAGGCGGTGCGGGTGCACGACTGCGCGGTCTCGGGGAACGGGGGCTCCGGACTGCGCCAGCTCAAGCCGTCGGCCCGGCTCGCGGTGGAGAACCTGACGAGCGAGAGGAACGACCTGCCGGACTCGTACGGGGAGACGACCGCGGCGTCCGGTGGGCCGGGGACGACGGCGGACGGACCGCGCGGGGAGGAACACCGCAGGAGTGAGCCGGGCGGGTCCTCCGACGGGGGCGCACAGGCGGCGGCGCCCGCCGCGTCGCGCAAGCGGGACGGACCGCTGGAGGCGCTGAACGCGCTGGTCGGTCTCGACGGGGTGAAGGAGCAGGTCGCCACCCTGGTCAACCTCAACAAGCTGGCCAGGCGCCGGGAGCTGGCCGGGATGCCCGCGCTCCCGATGAGCCGCCATCTGATCTTCGCGGGACCCCCCGGCACCGGCAAGACCACGGTGGCCAGGCTCTACGGCTCGATCCTCGCCGAGCTGGACGTGCTGCCGTCGGGGCACCTGGTGGAGGTGGCGCGGGCGGACCTGGTGGCGTCGATCATCGGCGGGACGGCGATCAAGACGACGGAGGTGTTCCAGCAGGCGCTGGGCGGCGTGCTGTTCATCGACGAGGCGTACACCCTGTCGCAGGGAACCGGCGGCAGCGGGCCGGACTTCGGCCGGGAGGCCATCGACACGCTGGTGAAGCTGATGGAGGACCACCGCGACGAGGTCGTCGTCATCGTGGCCGGGTACTCCGAGGAGATGCGGGGCTTCCTCGACTCCAACCCGGGTCTGGCGTCCCGGTTCAGCCGCACGGTGGAGTTCGAGAACTACACGGGGGACGAGCTGACCACGATCGTGACGATGTCCGCCGCCTCGCACGGCTACCAGCTCGCCGACGGCACCCGCGAGGCGCTCACGCTGCACTTCGAGAACATGCCGAAGGGCGCCGACTTCGGCAACGGCCGGGCCGCGCGCAAGGTGTTCGAGGAGATGGTGGACCGACAGGCGTCCCGGCTGGCCGCGCTGCCCGAGATCGGCAACACCGATCTGGCGCTGCTGA
Organism: Streptomyces sp. NPDC005017; assembly: GCF_042873115.1. Taxonomy (NCBI): domain Bacteria; kingdom Bacillati; phylum Actinomycetota; class Actinomycetes; order Kitasatosporales; family Streptomycetaceae; genus Streptomyces; species Streptomyces sp. NPDC005017. The sequence continues at coordinate 56,403 of NZ_JBIALD010000028.1, forward strand.
AGCCGGAGGACGTGGGGGCGACGGCCGCCGCGGCCGCGGCGGCCTCCGGCGAGCCGGCGGAGCGCAGGACGGAACTCCTCGACGAGTTGCGGGCGATGATCGGCCTGCCCGCGGCCAAGGAACAGGTCGAGGACCTGGTCAATCTGATCAAGCAGGTCAACCGGCGCAAGGAGGCCGGACTCCCGACGGCCACGATCAGCCACCACGTGGTGTTCTCCGGCCCGCCCGGCACCGGCAAGACGACGGTGGCCCGGCTCTACGGGCAGCTGCTCGCCGAACTCGGCGTGCTGCCGGGCGGCCAGCTGGTGGAGACGGCGCGGGCCGACCTGGTGGGCCGGTTCGTCGGCCACACCGCGCAGTTGACGAAGGACGCCTTCGACCGGGCGCGCGGCGGCGTGCTGTTCATCGACGAGGCGTACACGCTGACGCCGCGCGGCGGCACGGGCAACGACTTCGGGCAGGAGGCGGTGGACACCCTCATGAAGCTGATGGAGGATCACCGCGACGAGGTCGTCGTCATCGTCGCCGGGTACGCCGACGAGATGCAGGGCTTCCTGGACTCCAACCCGGGCCTGGCCTCCCGCTTCTCACGCTCCGTCGTCTTCGAGCACTACACCGACGACGAACTGGTCCGGATCGTCGCGTCCTTGTCCGACAAGGCCGGTTACGTGTGCCCGCCCGAGACCCTGTCGGCGCTCGGCGGGCTGTTCGCGGCGACGCCGCGCGACCGGAGCTTCGGCAACGGCCGCTTCGCCCGCCAGGTCCTGGAGACGATGATCACCCGGCAGGCGGGCCGGCTCAGCAGGCTCGACGTCGACGACGTGGCCGAGCTGAGCCTGCTGCTGCCCAAGGACGTGCCCGGGTACCGGGTGCCGGACGGTGTCGCGTGAGCCGGGGTGCGCGGGGCGGGGCGGCGGTCCTCGCGGCGGCCCTGCTGTGCGGGACCGTGACCCTGCTGCCCGGGAACGCGGCGGCCGTGCCCGGGCCGGGCGGCGGGAGCGGTTCGCCCGCCGCCGGGACCGGGACCGAGGCCGGGGCGGCGGGTACGGATCCCGCCTCCCTGCCCGCCATCACACAACGGCTCTCCGACGACACCTGCCGCAAGGCGTCGGACCGCAAGGTCACCGGACTCCCCTGGCCCCAGGCCCTGCTGCGCCCGGACGCGGTCTGGCCGCTGTCCGAGGGAGCCGGGGTGACGGTGGCCGTGGTGGGTTCGGGGGTCGACGACACCGCCGGACTGCTGGGCGACCGGCTGAAGCGGACACCGCGCCGGTTCGACGCCGGCCCGGCCGCGGACTGCGCCGGTCACGGCACCTTCACAGCCGGTCTGATCGCGGCGGCCCGCACCCCGGGAGCGGGCTTCGCGGGGATCGCGCCCCGCGCGCGGATCCTCGACGTCCCGGTCACCGACCGCCGGGGGAACACCACCCCCGGGCTCCTCGCCCAGGGCATCCGGACGGCGGTCGGCGGCGGCGCCCGGGTGATCGCCGTGGTGGCGGTGACGGACTCGGACAGCCCGGCGCTCAGGAGCGCCGTGCGGTACGCGGTCGCCGAGGGCTCGGTCGTGATCGCCCCGGCCACACCGGACGGGGCGAGGGACGTGGCATACCCGGCGGCCCTGCCCCAGGTGGTGTCGGTGGCGGCGACCGGCCCCGACGGGACGGCGTCCGAGCAGGCCGCCGGGGGCCGGGTGGACCTGACGGCACCGGGAGAGGCGGTGACGGGCCCCGGCCCGCGCGGCCGGGGCAGTTTCACGGCCTCCGGGCCGAGTTACGCGACCGCGCTGGTGGCCGGGACGGCGGCCCTCGTTCTGGGCCGCCGGCCGGAGCTGAGCGCCCAGGCCCTGGTCCACCGGCTCCGCTCCACGACGTCGGGACCGGGCGAACCGGTACCGGACCGGGAGCGCGGGTACGGCCCCGTCGACCCGATCGCCGCCGTCACCGCCGTGCTCCCCGAGGAGCGGCGCGACGCGGCGGCCCCGGACGGGCGGACGGCGGCGCCCGGGGTGTCGATGCCGTCCGCGCCGGGACCGTCCGCCGCCGGGGCGGCCTGGTGGGTGGCGGCCGGTTCCCTGGCGATGCTGGCCGGGGTGGCGGCGGCCTCCGCCGTCATGCCGCGAGGCCGCCGACGGCAGTGGCGGCCGGCCGGCTACCGCGCTCCGGAAGCAGCGGAGGGAAGCGGCCCGGATCCGGACCGAAGGCAGTCCCCGTGACGTCGGCGTCCGACGGAGACCCGGTGGTCGAGGCCCGTTCCGCAGGCGCCGAGCCGAACTGCCGCGCGCCGGCCCGGCACGGCCCGCGGTGACACGCGGTGTCCGAGCAACTGATCCACCGCCGACTCCGCGGTGAGACGCGGCACTTCCCGCCCGGTGAACACGAGGGCGACCGCCACCGAACAACGACGGAACCACAGGCCACGGCCACGGGCTGAGGCCCTGGACGCACCCCGGACGGTTCCGTCGCACTCGCGCGTTAGTGAGGCGTTAGCCAAGCAATAACTGAGCGTGAGCCGAGGTTGCCAAGGTCGTTCCCAACCAGTCCGACGTGCCCCGAGCCGTCGGCCGATCGATGCCGCCGTCCGCCGCCCCAGAGTCGCCGACGCGCGGCGGGGGAGGAACAACCGGGGTGGAAACGCACGAACACGAAGCCGACGGCACGGTCCGCGGCAGAACGGGAACGGGCGTCCGCGCCGAGGCGCGGCCCCGCCCCACCATGGACCGCGACACCCTGGCGGAGCTGCACCGGCTGCACGCCTCCGCCCTGTTGCGCGCCCTGCTCCGCCTGACCAGCGGGGACCGGGGCAAGGCGGAGGACATGCTCCAGGAGACGTTCCTGCGCGCCTGGCAGCACCCGCAGGCGCTGACCCGGGGCCCGGCCCACGGCCGCCCCTGGCTCTTCACCGTCGCCCGCCGGATCGCCATCGACCACTTCCGGGCGCAGTCCGCCCGGGCGAAGGAGCTGGGCGACGAGACGCCGGAGGACCGGGCGGCCCTGGAGGACCCCTACGAGGAGGTCGTCACCGCGCACGTCGTCGACGACGCGCTCGCCGAACTGCCCGAACACCACCGGCAGGTGCTGGTGGAGCTGCACCTCAACGACCGCTCCACCGGGGACGCGGCCGCGGTGCTCGGGATCCCGCCGGGCACCGTCAAGTCCCGCAACTTCTACGCGGTACGGGCGCTGCGTCCCGTACTGGAACGGCACGGTCTGGGGCCCGTCTGACACCTTCCCGCCGCCCGCCCGAAGGGCGGGCCGAGCGACGCCTCGCGGGTGCGCGTGCCGGGCGCCGCTCGGCGGGCGGGAACGCGTCGGACAGGCCCCCGGCCCCGGGGCGACCGCCCGGGGCCGTGTCTTCTGAACCAGCCGCGCCCTGCGGGCCGTTCTTCCGGGCGACCGACGAGAGGGGGCCGAGGTGGTCAGCGTCGTGGCCAGGAACGACATGAACGCGCCCGAGCACTGGACGGACGCGCCCGATTACAGCCCCGGGCACTGGCGCACGCGACGGAGCGACGTCCCGCCGGAGGCACCGGAGGAGACACCGGTCGGGGCACCCCCGGAGCCCGACGGAGAAGCCGAAGCCACGGAGCCCGCGCCGACGGGGCTCCCGCCCGCCGTCCCGGCCCCGGCGGAGCCCGTGTCCGCCGGTCCCGCACCCGTGAGTGCCGCCTCGGAGAAGCCCGTACCGGCGCCGGACGCGGAGCCGACTCGGAAGCACCCGCCAGAGGCGGAGGCTGACGTCGAGGCAGAGACCGATGTCGAGGCGGAGGCCGAGGCCGACGTCGAGGTGGAGACCACGGACCCCCTGCCGCCGGTACCGGCCGGCCCGGCGGAGCCCGTGGCGCAGGCGCGGCCGACCCGGCGTGCTTCTCGTCCGCTCTTCCGGATCGGGCGGCGCGGAGTGCCGGGCGGTGCCCCCGACGCCCTGCGGGCCCCGCTGCTGCGCAGCCACCGCATCGCGGTGATCGGGCTGAACGGCGGGGCCGGGAAGACGACGACCGCCCTGGCACTCGGCTCGGTACTGGCGCGGGAACGGGCCGACCGGGTCGTCGCCGTGGACGCGAGCCCCGACTCGGGCGCCCTGGGCCGCCGGGTGCGGCGGCAGTCCGGCGCCACCGTGCGCGACCTGGTGGCCGCGCTCCCCCGGCTGCGCACCTACATGGACATCCGGGCGTTCACGTCGCAGACCCCCAGCGGCCTGGAGGTCGTGGCGCACGACCCGGACCCGGCACACCCGCGAACGTTCGGCGAGCAGGACTACCGGCAGGTCGTCGACCTCCTCAGCGGCCAGTACCCGATCGTCCTCACCGACTCCGGGACCGGCATGCCGCACGACACCCTGCGCGCGGTCCTGGAGCTGTCGGACCAGCTGGTCGTCATGGCCACGCCGGGCGCGGACGGCATGAGCGGCGCCGGTCTCGTCCTCGACCGGCTCGCCGCCCTCGGCCACGAGGAGAAGGCGCGCCAGGCGGTGACGGTCTTCTCGGGAGTGCGGTCGTCCTCGGGACGGCTGCTCCTGATGGATGACGCCGCGGACCACTTCCGCCTGCGCTGCCGGGCCGTGGTGACCGTCCCGTACGACCCGCACCTGGCCCGGGGCGCCGAGATCGACCCTGACAGGCTGCGGGGCCGGACCCGGGCCGCGTACTACGAACTGGCGGCGCTCGTCGCCCAGAACTTCCCCCGCGGCTGACGCCGCCCCACCCTTCCCCTTCCCCGAGAACTCTGGAGAGCACCTATGGCCTGGTACGAGGGCCCCTGCCGGATCACCGTCATCGGTCTCGACGCCGACTGGCCGCAGCGCGCGGTGATCACCGTGTCCGGCGCGCGCGGGGCACGCATCGAGGTCCCCGGAGAGGTGGGGACGGTCCGGCACGTGGACGCGCCGAGCTGGCACCTGGAGGTGGAGCATCTGTACGAGGGCCGGTGGCGGCCCAACGTCCGCGCGGTCAGAAGCCGCTGGGAGACGGTGGGCGGCGTCCGTACGCAGACGGTCACCAGCAAGGACGTGGACTGGCCCGGAGGCAACCAGCACGAGCGCAACCTGGTGCTGCGCCTGGAGCGGGTCGGCGAAGAGGCCGAGCGTCCGCGCGAGACGGTCCGGGAGGCGCCGGCCCGGGCGGTCACTCAGTCGACGGCGGACACCCCCGCCCGCCGTGCGGGCGCCGGCCCCGCCTCCGTCGCCACCCGCTCCTCCTCGGGCGGCACAGGCCTCGGCGCCCCGCCCTCGACCTCCGAGGGCGGCGCGACGACGACGAGCAGCAGCAGTCCCTGGTAGGACCTGCCCGCCCCGGCCGCACTCGCAGCGGTGCGGGACGACGAGTCCGGTTCCGCGGACTTCGGAACAGAACCCCGCAGGGGCGAGCCGATGCGAAGAAGTGATTCGAGTGGGTCAGCGGACGGCCCGCGTCAGGGAGTGTCTGATCAGTCCTTCGCGAACAAGGTGGGCAGGTATCCCTGGGAGTGGCCCTTGGCGTTCGGGTGGTAGCTCTCGTGCACGGCCAGGCGCGTGCTGTTCAGCCACCAGTCGTCGGAGCAGATCTCGTGGTTGGTGAAGATGCCGCGTACGTCGCCGAAGGCGAATCCGTATGCCGACGCCCGCGCGGAGGTGACGGAGTCGATCGTGTCGGCGGCGCCGTTGATCGCGTTGCGGCTGGTGTCGCTGATCCCGAACGAGCAGCTGCCGCCGATCTTGTACAGGTGCGGGTAGCCGAGGACGACGACGCGGGCGTTGGGGGCCCTGTTGCGGATCTGGGTGTAGAGAGAGTTGAGGCGTGCGGGCAGCTGGTTCGTGGCGAAGCTCTTGGCGTTGTTGACCGCCGTCAGGCAGGCGTCGGTGCCCTGCAGGACGCAGGTCTGCATGGCGCCCGCGAAGCCTGCGTCGTTGCCGCCGGCGCTGACGGTCACCAGCGAGGTGGATCCGTTGAGGGAGCCGAGCTGATTGTTGATCACGTCCTGGGTCGTGGCGCCGGAGCAGGCGACGAAGGCGAAGGAGGACGGGGAGTTGGCGGAGGCCCAGAGCTGGGGGTAGGCGTTCGGGCTGCGATGGCATGAACCGCTGGAGCTGGTGTAGTTGCCGGCTCCTTCGCCCGATGAGTACGAGTCGCCGAGTGCGACGTAGGGACCGGTGGCGGCCGCGGCGGGGGTTGCTCCGAGCACAGCGCCGAGGGTGAGCAGGAGCGCGGACATGATCGCGTACAGGAAGCGTGCGGGTCTCACGAAACCTCCACGAAATGACGATGCAACACGGATGTCGCGTGCATGTCAGGTTGTAGCCGCGCGAAGCCGTTCGCGGATAGATGCGTGAACGTAAAATTGTTGAATGCTGTAACGGCATTGAGTGGGAAAATGTGAGTTTGCGTGCATCGCGCGTAGATTCCCTCGCACCACTCGAACGAACTGATCGGCGAGGCGTGCACGCTGGGGGCGCCTCCGGGAGACATGGCCGACGGGGGACGGCGCGGGCTCACGGCGGGTGAGTTCGGCGGCCATGACCGCGGACAGCCGGTCCACGGCTTGGCACCGGGAGGTCTCGCCCCGCACTGCGGCGCTCATGGCCGGCACCTGGCCGACCGATGGCCGGTCGTGAGGATCCTTGACGAGCCATAGTGATCAATGGCCGCAACTCGGTCGGAACGGAGTTGAGTTCGGGCTGTTCAGGGACGTGGACGCCGCGGCAGAGCACCGCGTGCCAGGTCCCCTCATCGAACAGCGGGATGCCGGTCGCCGGGCAGGCGAGGAGCTGCAGACGGTTCAGATCCCCGCCGTCGAGCAGGACCACGTTCGGCGGCATGGCCCGGCCGACCCGAAGTCCGCGTCGGTCACGTTGCGAGCGGCCCCGGGACACCGAGAACCGCGCACACCGTGCGCGTCACTCGCGCAGGTGCCTCGTCCGGATCAGACGGGGGCAGCAGCATGTGGCTGAGCGTCAGCCGCACGACGACGTCCGCCGCTTCCTCCCGTCGCAACTGCGTAACTTGCGGCACCGCTTCCGCCAGCCAGGCGCTCATCAGCGTGCGGGCCGAGGAGAACACCGGATCGGGCCGGCTCGTCAGGAAGGGGAGCAGTGCGTCCGTCCCACCTCGGGCAGCCGTGATCACGGCTCCGATGAACGGGTTGTGCACCGCTTCGTCGAGGACATGGGCCACGCCTTTGCGCAGGGCCTCGGCGACATCGTGGCGGTAGGTGTCGAGTACGGCCGCCAGACCGAGGAGGAAGCGTTCGGTCTCCCGTTCCACCAGCGCCTGCCCGATCCCCGCCCGGTGTCCGAACTCCTTGTAGATCGTGGGCCGTGACACTTCGGCCCGCTCCGCCAGGTCGGCGACCCTGACCTGGTCCCAACCTCCTTGCGCAGCCAGAGCCCAGGCTTCCTCGAGTACGCGCTCCCGCATCTGACGCCGCCAGGCGACGCGCGGAGGGTCCGGACGAGGGTCTGGAGAAGTGACCACGTTCATCGGGGAAGTGTGTCATCGCCACCAGGGCCAGACCAAGGGAGTGTGGGGCCGCAGGCGATCGGGTCCCGGCAGAGGTACTTCGCCTCCAGGACACGGCGACGGCACGGTGAACCGACACAGTGGCCTGGCGAGCAAGGCCGGAGGGGAACCGCGACGAGCGCAGGAACTCGGTCCAGAACCCCCGGGGTAGCGGCGTCGGAGCAGGGCCATGAGGGTGACGCGGTGGCGGAGCGGCGGGACTCCCGCGCGTCCGGCCGTGATGCGTTTCTGGAGTTTCAGGTCCGTGATGCGGTCTTCGTCGACGCGGGGGTCGAACGGGGTGGTGATGCCCTGGACGATTGCGGGCCGGTCTTCGCGGATCGCCCTGGCCGGGTCCGGGAGGGGGGTCATGAAGCGGCGACGACGGTGCGGCGAGGGGACGGCACGTGGCGGCCACAGCGCAGGCGGTTCCGGCTGCGAGATGGCGGAACGCGCCGCACGCCCCGGTCTGTCAAGGTGCGACTCCCGGTTACGTAATCGATTCCGCCATAAGAGGAAAACGACTGGGCGGGACGGTTTGTAACTGCGAAGTCGCAAGGTGTCACGGGCTTGTGCGGCCGCCCCCGGAGAAACGGCGTGTGCGGCCTTCCCTTTCCTCACGAACACTTGACCAGCGGAGGGCGCCAACGCGCGGTCAGACGCCGGGCGCTCGAAAGACGACCGCATGCCCGTATGGAGGCACATGTCAGGTGTTTGCGGCAGGTAGCGCTCCCCCGCCTGCCTGATCGTCGAGCTCGACCTCAGCGGTCAACCGTCCCGATCGGTGAGCAGGTGCCTGTCATAGTGGCCGAACATCGACGGCCGGAACGCATACAAGCGGCCGAGGTGGCCTCTTCGTTGTGCTTCCGTCCTCGCTAGGGGGAGTGCTGTGCCCGAACAACCTGCCCACCCGAATGAGTCCTCCGACGCCGAGCTCGTGGCGAACCTGGCTCGCGGAGCGTCGCACGGGCCGCAAGCGTTGCAGGTCCTGCGTTCCCGACACTTCCCGGCGTTGCGGGACTACGCCCGGTTGTGCGTGCAGGACGAGCGGATCGCCGACCAGCTCACGCGGCAGGTCATGTCCAGCGCCGCGCAGACAGCGGCCGCCGGCCGTGTCCGCAGCCGCGCTGTCCGGCACAATCTCTTGCTGCACGTGCAACGCCTGGCGGCCCAGTGGGCCACCGACGAACGCCACCATCGCCTCCGGCCCGCCTTCACCCGCTGGGTCGCGGAAGTCGGCGGCGACCCGGCCAACCCTCTGCGCCATTGGGCCGACCACAACAACCTGCTCCGTGCCTTCTGGCAGCTGCCCCAGTTCGAACAGGAATTGCTGTGGTACGCGGAGATCGAGGGGAGCGACCGCGAACTCGCCTCCCGGTACGCCGGAACCGGCCAGGGCGACTTCGGCTATCACCGAGAGCACGCGCTGACGGCTTTGCGCCACGCCTACCTTGGGGTACACGGCACGAAGTGCTCCGACAAAGACTGCCGGGGCTATGTCCGGATCCTGCAGGCCGCGGCACAGAGTCCCGTGCCGGGCATCAGCCCCGACTTCGATGCCCACCGGGTGGACTGCCTACGGTGCGAGGAGGCACTGCACGACCTCACGACCCTCTACACCGCACCCCAACTGGCCTTGACGACAGGGCTGATCGGCTATGCCGGTCCGGCGTACGCGGCATCCTCCTCCGGCCGGAACGCGAGCGACCCTGCGGCACGCACCGCTGGATGCCGAACACACCAGCGCCCCAGCATCGCGTTGCCGCTGGCTCTGACCGTTCTGGTGTTGGCCCTGGCCGCAGGCGCCATCGCGAGCCTGCGCACCTCCGCCCACACTCCAGCCCAAAGCGGAGGAGGGTCGACGACGGCTGCCACGGCACCCGCACCCGAAGGGGCAACGGCGTCTGCCGCTGCCGAGAGTCGTCCGCCCTCTTCCCCTGCCGTACGTGATGCGTCCCAGCCGTCCCGCCTGCCGGTCCCGCCTGTGACTGCGTCCAACGGGCACGAGAGCAGCGCCCCTGCCGGCGCCGGTACCACCCGTGCGGCCACGCCTGGCCTCCCTGCCAGCGGCGACGAACGGCTGGAACCCGGCGCCGGCTGCGTGACTCATTCCGCCTCCAGCACCGACGCAGGCTCAAGCCTCGTCGTGATCCAGGAGGCGAACGGGAGTGTGTCGGTTTCCTCGCAGCAGCAGTCCACGAGCGAGGGCGGTCACAGCTCCAGCATCGTGGTCCGATGCACTTCGAGCGGCAGCGGGGACTGAACCCGGTTCGACCGCCGGAGATCAGTCAGCCCGAGGTTCCGGGGCAGCGTGATCAGCCGCGTCGAACCCGGGCTCGGCGAGAAGTCTTCCCGAGGTTCGGATTCGGGTACGGCGACGGCGCGAAGGCGGCTGATGAGCCACCACTGTTCGCCGACCCCGGCTGCACCGGCGACAAGTACCGACGTCTGCTCCGCGTCCATGGCATCACCGCGAACACCGCCACGGACCGGATGATCCCGACTTCCTGCCCCTCTCGGACTGCCGCAGAGCACCCAGCGGGCACTGCGAACTCATTCCGCGTCGGTTGGCACAAGCGGCGGCAGGGGCAGCAGCCCTCCGCTCACGCGCGTCGCGACTACTGGTCGGCGCCTGCGGCAGGGGCGCGGACCTCACCGAGGTCCGCGCCCACTTCTCCCTCGCCGCGGGCCGTTTCAGACGCCCCGGGACTGCGCGGATGCGTCAGGAACGCCGACGCCGGGCGAGCACCAGCAGGCCTGTCCCGACGATCAGGACGCCCGCTGTGATGCCCAGGGGCAGCAACGGGTCGAACCCGCCACCACACCATGGCCATCGCCAACCCCGTCTTCGACGGCTTCTACGAGTACTACCGGCGTGCGGCCGCCGCAGGCCGCGAGCTCGCCTGAAGGAGTGGCCCGCATGCCGGCACGAACTGAGACGCCGAAGCAGTTCCACGACTTCGCCGAGACCGTCGCGCGCGAGCGGGTGGGCACCGGCGCACCACGCCGGTCACCGGCTACCCGCACCGCAGGGGGTGGCGGCTGGTCGGCGGTGTGCACGGCACACCGCCGCTCCACCGGCCTGCCCCCACACACAGACCCGAACTGCTGAAGATCTCCCGGACCACCGTACCCACGCGCCCGCCCGGCCCGCAGGAAGGTCAGGAACCCGCACCTGGCAGGCGTGCGCCTCGGGCCGACCACAGCCGCGATCTGCGGAAGAAATCGGCTGTGTCGGGAACTCGGCGGTGCCCCGAGGCGACGGTGCCTGCGGGAGGATGGGGTGCCGGAGAGTTCCTGGGCAGCCCTCCGGCTGAATTCCGGTGTGCAGGAGGAGCAGGAGCCCGTACAGAGCCTGCCGGTCGGGTTCCCGCGGCCGTCCCTCCATCCGCTGCGGAGACGGCGAGGGCAGCGACGTGTCGATGTCAGACCGCAGTTCGACGGACGGTCTACGGCCGCGACCGACGCTTCGCCCTCGACCGCATCAAGGAATGATCGAGCCGCTGGTCACACAGTCGGGCCCTGCTCCTCAGCACCACCGGTCACGGGGCATCCAGCTGCGCCTTGCTGTGGGCGTAGAGAACGCGTTCACAGACCAGGCCAAGGCACTTCGCTTCTGTGCCGGCTTCGAGGGCTTCGGCGTTCACCGCCGGTCCGTAGTGTTCGGAGACGGACCACAGACGCTGCGCGCCGCGTTCGTAGTAGAGGTCTTCGGCTCCCGTGGCGGTCTTGATGGGACTGCCGTTGGAGACCAGGACGCCATTGCTCCACTTGTAGCGCCAGAGGTTGCCCGGGGCGTTGTGGCCGGCGCTCTGGTTGACATACAGGTTCTCCCCCATCGCCAGAGCACCCTGGGCGCCGCCGTTCGTCATCGGCAGATAGTTGGCCCAGCCTTCGGCCGTAACCTCGCCGGACCGTTTCTCCAGTTCCTTGACGGGGAACGAGGCGATCCGGCCGGGCGAGGGGTGGCCGCTTGCCGGGCGGCAGTACTCCCCCATGATCAGCCGGTCGGGGTTCATGCTGCGGTCGAGTGACAGGTAGGACGCCTTCGGCGCTCCCGTGCTGACGCATTTGTAGGCACGTGCGGGATTGGACTGCCTGGCCTTGAACTTCCAGGCCGCCACCTGCGGCATCACGTAGCGGTAGCCGAAGCTGTACCAGACGTTGTCGTGGCGGCCCACCTTGGTCTTGTCCTCGACGTCGGACGTGGTCTTCACACCGTCGGTGTCCGCGCCCATCTCGTCGCCGGCCTTGCCGTCCCCGTTGGGATCCATGTCCATGATCTTCTCCATGTCGAAGATCCGGATGCCGTTGCGGGTGTCGGCCACATAGAGATAGTGGCCGTACCAGACCATGCCGCCTGCGTGCAGGCCGTTCTGCATGTCCTCGTCCGAGATCGTCGAGCCCTCGGAGGAGTGCACTCCGTCGAACGATATGTGGTCGGACGCGTTGGTGTACGCCCAGCCCAGCAGCACGTGACGGTACTTCACCGTGCCGTCGGGGCGGCGCTGCACGAAGGAGATCCGCACCCCCTTCTGGTTGCAGGCGTCGTTCGCCTCCAGCTCCGCGGGAGTGCAGTCGCCGATCCCGTCGCCGTTGCTGTCGCGCCTCGGGTCCCAGTTGTCGTAGGACGCGTAGAGCTGGATGTCCTTGTCGTCACCGGCACCGTACTGCTCGCTGTGGGCGGCGTCCGAGACACCGGTCACAGCCTGCGGAATCCACTCGCGCGAGGTCGAATCGTCGGCCTCCAGGCACCACTTGAGGGCCGCGGGAGGAGCCGTACCGAAGGGGTCGCGGGTGCACCCGGAGGTGTTGACGGTGCGGTTGGCGTTGGCGAGGAGCTTCGACACGCCCGACTTGGGCAACACGCGGTCAAGGCGGGCGACACGGTCGGCGGTCGTGCCGTTCATCGCGCCGGCCTGCAGGGTGAAGTCCGAGGGGACGGCTTTGCCGCCCGGGCTGGTCCACGCCCTGGTGCCCGCAGCCGCCGCATCGGCCTCCGTCGCCCGCGGATCCTGACGCCATGATTCGGGCAGCGGCGGAGGGTCCTCCTCGGCGTGGGCCGGAGCCCCCGAGCCGGCCAGTGCCAGCGTGACTGCGGTGGTGACTGTCAGCCACACCCGGCGTCTGCGGATTCGGGACATGCGCAGGGACATGCGGTCGGCCTCCGTCGTTGCTGCTGTTCCGCTGCGGTTGCAGCTGGACCGACGGAAGGCTCCCAGGATGTTCTCACGAAACGCAAAGAGGTTCGAAAGTTCAACTCGGGTTCGAGGCAGTGGAGTTGGGTCGCTGCCGCCTCGACTCGGCACGGGGCTCGACCTCAGGCGAAGAGGAGTCTTCGCAAGGGAACCGACCGACGGAGGCCCCTGAAGGCCGCGGAGGCATATGCCCTGTATGCGGAGGCCGCTGGGAGTGCACGGGAAGGCGCTTCGCCTGCTCTGCGGCCGGAAACTTGACGCATTTCAGTCGGTGACAGGGCGTCATGAGGGCCCGCAGGGCACGGCTCTGGGCTGGACACCGTCGACGAACGATTCAGTCCAGTCGCGGGAGACGTCTTGAACGGGCACCGGCGCGCCGGGCCGTGGGCGGGGCCGGGCGCGCCGATGGTCAGGTGCATGCGCGGATGGGGCGTTCAGCCGTCACCGGCGCGGGGCCGGTGCGTCAGTGACGGTCGCCGTGATGCCCGCGGCCTCACATGCAGCCGCACGCGAGGCAGCCCGCGCTGCAACCCGCGCCAGCCCGCACCCGCCGTATCATCTGTTTCAAAACATTGCATCGACTCGATAGATGTAATGCATGATACTTTGACTCGGACGTCGTGGCGCCCACCCTCCACCTGGCCCTGACGAAGGAGTCTCATGAGCATGCAGCGCAGAGAGCGCGACCTGATCGGCGAGAGGGCGGTACCACAGGACGCCTATTACGGGATACACACCCTGCGCGCGTTGGAGAACTTCCCGATAACAGGCATCCCGCTGTCGGCGCACCCCGAACTCGTGGTCGCGCTCGCCTGCGTCAAGGAGGCCGCCGCCCTGACGCATCTCGACGCAGGCACTCTGCCGCCGACACAGGCGCGTGCCATTGCCGAAGCCTGCCGTGAGATCCGGGACGGACTCCTCCACGAGCATTTCGTCGTCGACGTGCTACAAGGGGGTGCCGGCACCTCGGCGAACATGAACGCCAACGAGGTCATCGCGAACCGCGCGCTCGAGATCCTCGGGCATGCACGGGGCAGGTACGACATCATCCACCCCAATGACCACGTGAATCGCGCCCAGAGCACGAACGACGTCTATCCGACTTCCATCAAGCTCGCACTGCACTCCGCGTCGAACGTTCTGCTGGAGAGGATGACTGAACTGGCGGGGGCGTTCGAGGACCGGGGCGGGGCGTTCGCCAAGACGGTGAAGCTCGGCCGCACCCAGTTGCAGGACGCCGTACCGATGACACTGGGGCAGGAGTTCGACACCTACGCCCTCACGGTGCGCGACGACGCTGAACTCGTACGTGGCGCGGCAGGCGCCTTGCGCGAGGTCAATCTCGGCGGGACGGCGATCGGCACGGGCCTCAACGCCGATCCCGGCTTCGGTCGTGGTGTGGTGGCTCGTCTCGCGGAACTCTCGGCCGTGGCCGTGCGCCCGGCCCGGAACAGGGTGGAAAGTACGCAGGGAATCGGAGGTTTCATCCAGCTCTCCGGCGCGCTGCGGCAGTTCGCGGTGCGGTTGTCGAAGATCTGCAGCGACCTGCGTCTTCTGTGCTCGGGGCCCCACGCAGGGCTGGCGGAGATACGTCTGCCTCCCGTGCAGGCGGGGTCGAGCATCATGCCCGGCAAGGTCAATCCGGTGATCCCCGAAGCGGTGAACCAGGTCTGCTTCGATGTGATGGGCGCTGACGCCGCCGTTGCCGCAGCCGCTCAGGCCGGTCAGTTGCAGTTGAACGCTTTCGAGCCGCTGATCGCACATCATCTGCTGAACTCGGCGAACAGGCTGGCAGCGGCCTGCAGTGTCCTCGCCCAGCGTTGCGTGCGCGGGATCGAAGCGAACGAGCAGCGCCTCTCCGGTCTTGTCGAGGGATCGGTCGGTCTGGTCACGGCGTTGAGCCCTGTGATCGGGTACCACTGCGCGAGCGAGCTCGCGCAGCGGTCCATCGAGACTGGACAGGGTGTTCGGCAGTTGGCGTTGGAGGGCGGCTTGGTGTCGAGCGAGGAGCTTGATCGTCTGCTGGATCCGTGGCGCCTGGCGCATCCCGAAGAATGAGGGTGTTCGTCGCCCCGGGCTCAGCCGACGGGGCCGCCGGCCGTAGCGGTGACGGCGCTCCTTCAGCTCTTCGACAGGGTGCAGGAGTAGGTGGCGTTCCCCGACCCGCTGTACGCCTCGACGTCGAGGTAGTACGTGTCCGTCCCGGTGGCGGTCCGGGTGAAGGTGAGGGATTCGTCGGTGCCGGCACCGTCGTTGACGGAACGGGTGAGTGTACTGCCGGCCGAGTCGAGCCAGTACAGGTCCGCGTCGTAGGCATCGGGCACGGCGCAGTTCAGCGAGGCGGTCTGTCCTGAGCCGAGGGTGGTCTTGAAGTAGTCGCGATCGCTCGTGGACTTCATGCCGCCGGTGATGGTGGTGGGGGCGGACAGGGCGGTGGCGTCGTTGGCCTGGTCACGCGTGTCGTTCGGTTCGCTCTCGGCCAGTGTGCTTCCTCCGCTCTGGGGGCCGCAGTTGGTGACGGGTGTGCCGTTGTAGAGGTTGGCGTCGGGCGTTCCGTTGGTGACGCTGCGCAGGTAGTAGCCGCAGGTGGGGCGGTTCCTGAAGTCGAACGTGGTTCCCGGCGTCAGGCGCCAGATCTTGAAGTTGGAGTACGTCAGCGGCTTGCGGTCGACGGCCTGTTCGGGCTGATGGTCGCCCAGGACCACGTACGCGTCCTTCCCGTACTGCGTACCGAGACCGTTGCGGTCGATGAACAGCGATCCGCCGCCTTCCTCCACACCGACGCCCCACGCGGCGCCGCCGGTGGTGAGGCCGTCCTTCACCGCCCGCGCGACGAATGCCATGGTGCGGCCCATACGGTCGCGGGTGACGAAGTGGGAGTCGTTGATGACGCCGCCGTAGTCGGCCCACTGGAACATGCCCGTGGTGAAGCTGATGGCACGGTCGTAGGGGTTGGCGAGGGCCTCGGTGCTGGTGACGCTGCCGTTGCAGGCGTCGTACACCACGGGACTGTTGATGTGGTGCCCCGCGCTGCCGCCCCCGGACCCTCCGCCCTTGGCCACCACGGACTCCACGGACGCTTCCAGTGCGGTGCCCTTCCACGCGGCGTACCGGCATTGGTCGCCGCCGGCGAAGTAGACGAACTCGGCGTTGCGGATGTCCGTGTTGACCTGGCTGTTGTTGCCGTCGTTGGCGGCTGTGAGGGTCCAGGTCGTACAGGAGTTGACGCCTGTGACGGTCATGATGGTGTCGCACTCCGGTGTCTTGCTGCCGGAGGTCGGAGCCGAGCCCGCGAGGACCACGACGTCCAGGCTTCCGGTGCCGCCGCGGATGGCGTCGACCGCTCGGGACATCGAGGCGGTCACTACACCTCCCGCGCCGTTCATGGTGAAGGCCGGCCCGTTCCAGGTGGTGCGGCTGACGTCGGCCGTGCCGCCGAGTCTGATGCGGTTGGCAGCGGCGTGGGCCGGCTGGTGAAGGGCGAGCGGCAGCGCCAACGCCACCAGGGCGGTGGATACGGGTACGAGTCGGCGTGCATGACGAGACGTCACGGAGTCTCCAGTGTGTGGGAGTTCGGCTCGTCCTGCCGTCAGCGGCTGCCGCTGCTGACGGCGAGGTACGTGGGTTGGTAGCGGAAGATACAAGCCAAGACGCAGATCCGATAGATGTATGGAGCTGGAGAGTCACCCCGCCTGTATGTATCAGCAGCTCACGGCTGATAAATCGGTGTGAATGGATCTCAGGGGCCGCCCATTCGGGGCGTGTTACCTGAATGAAACGTGCGATACATCTAGCCAATTTTCGGCTCGCTCTGTAACTTCCCTGGTGTGCGGCCGGCGGCACAGGCGCGTCGGCACAGATCCCGAGAGGCTCCCTCACGATGAACGTTCGTCTCGCCCGGCGTGTCTCGACCGCCGCTGTGGCGGCCGTGGCCCTGACGACCCTGTCCGCCTGCGGGGACGGTGACGACGCCGCGCCCGCGGCGGCGGACGCGAAGGTCACCGTCGCCGGAACGGTGATCAAGAAGGACCCGGCCCTGCACGACCTGCTCCCGGACCGGATCAAGCAGGCCGGGAAGGTGCGGGTGGCCACCGACGTGCCCTACCCGCCCTTCGAGATGTTCGTGAAGGAGGGCGGCAGCGAACTCACCGGCCTCGACTACGACCTGGGCCAGGCACTGGGCGGGAAGCTCGGCGTGGCCTTCGCCTTCACCCCGCAGAAGTTCGACGGGATCGTCCCCGCGATCCAGGCCGGCAAGTTCGACGTCGCCATGTCGGCCATCACCGACAACAAGGAGCGCCAGCAGGTCCTCGACTTCGTCGACTACTCGCAGTCCGGCTCCGGCATCCTGGTCGCCGACGGGAACCCGGCCGCGATCACCGACCTGGACGCACTGTGCGGCCAGAAGGTCGCCGTGCAGGCCGCCACCAACCAGCTCGACCTGCTCAAGTCGCACCAGGCGGCCTGCACCGGCGCCGGCAAGAAGAAGATCGACATCCAGACGTTCCCCAAGGACTCCGACGCGCAGCTCGCGCTGCGCTCGGGGAAGGTCGTCGCGCAGGTGCTCACCAAGCCGGCCGCGGGCTGGGTCGCCAAGACCGCCGACGACGGAGGCGCCTTCGACCTGGTGGACGACCCCGCCGCCCCCGGCGGCTACAACGCCTCGCCCAACGGGATCGCGGTGAGCAAGAAGCTGCCCGAGCTGACCGACGCGATCCACAAGGCCTTGCAGGCCCTGATCGACGACGGCACCGTCACGAAGATCTACGACAAGTACGGCGTCGCCTCGATCGCGGTGAAGGAAGCCACCAAGAACGCCGCGGTGGACTGACGATGACCGACCTCAAGAACCCGGCCGCCGTGCGCTTTGACAGCGCACCGGCCGCTCCCGAACTCGAAGTCGTGCCGGTACGCAACTACGGCCGCTGGATCGCCGCGACACTCTCCCTGCTGCGCCGTCGTCGCCGGCGCCCAGATCGCCTCCGGCCCGGACATGGTCAGCGGCGGGGAATCCTACGAGGGCCTGCGCGACGGCAGCGCTCCCGGCTACTTCGACGACCCCACCCGCCTGGGCTACCTCCCCCACGGAGGCTTCGGCTTCCTGCGCTCCGCCCTCATCGACACCCACACCGGCGCCTACGGACGAGAAGGCCGGGCCTACCGCCTGGCCGCCGACACCGGCCACGACCGCGTCTACGCCCTGGAGGAGAACACCGCCATCGTCGTGGAGAACCCCGGCACCCGGCACGAGCACTTCATCGTGCTGGGCCCCAACGGGGTCGCCGTACTCGACCTGCGCCACGCACGCACCGGGAAGACGAAAAACGGGTGGACCCTGCGCGGAGCCCGCTACAACTACCTCACCGACCACGACCGCTACGACGCGCACACCTGGCAGACCCGGCCCTCGGCAGACAAGCACCGACTCCTCCCCACCGGCACAGCCCCCGTCCCGGTCAACACCGACGTCTTCTACCGCCGACATCACGAGGAGCACGGCGTCGCCTCTCACGACGACACCATCCGAGACGAATTCGACGCTCTCTACTCCCCCGGCGAGCCTCGGTGTTCGGCTGGACCCCTGTGCCAACGTCTGCCGCGAAGCACGAGTAACACCCCCTCGAAGGCCGCCACTTGCCGCCGAGCTGGGCCCGATCGCGAACGCCCCGTCGGCCGCTGCTCATCGGCACCGACATAGGCGAAAACTGCCTGGCCGAGGCCGACAGGACTGCCGCAGCCTGGAGGTAGAGTCCGCCGAAACTCTCAGGTGGCCGCTGAAGGAGCACACGTGCCAAGAACCACCCCACCCCGCCCTGTTGACATCACGTCCATATTCCCGGAACTGGCGCCGTTGGCCAGGCAGGCTGTCCGCCTGCACCCCCGCGAGGGCCGGCCGACCGTTCACGACAGCTCCGTCGGCGGACCACTCCTGTGGCCCGCCGACGAAACGTGGCCGACCTGCACGAAGGAACACCACTACAGTCACCCGCCTGTCTCCCTCGGCGACATCCGCCAAATGCGGGCCCTGTTCGACGCCGCCCGGCGTCGCCCCCGCGACCCTCGCAAGTTCCTCCTCACCCCCGACGAGGGCGCATGTCTCGCCACACTCAAAGCAGGGCATCCGGCTCACCCCGAGCCGAATGCCCTGCTACCCGTCGCCCAGCTCTACTTCCGCGACATCCCCGGACTCGCGGGCCCCGAGGGAGCCGACCTGCTGCAAGTCCTGTGGTGCCCCCTTGACCACGACAACGGACTTCCCGCGGCCCGCCTCGTCTGGCGGAACGCCGCGAGCGTCGGCACGCTGCTCACCGATCCCCCGGAACCCGCGGACGTCCAGCACGACGGCAGTTACGTTCCGGCACCCTGTGTCCTGCACCCCGAGGTCGTCACCGAGTACCCGGCTCCGCACGAACTCCCGGAGGAGCTCGCCGACCGTCTCTACGACTGGGGAGAAGAGCAGGAGAACCCCGATCACCCGGCAGCGCACCATCGCCCGGAGGAGCTCGCCGACCGTCTCCACGACACGGGAGAGGAAGAGGAGGACCCGGAAGAAGGCCCCGGCGGCCCCTACTACGAATACGAACTCTCGGTCGCTCCTGGTTGGAAGATCGGCGGTTGGGCCCCGTGGGGCTACGGCGATCCCAAGCCCCTGCACTGCGATATCTGCAGTGCCCGGTACGAGCCCTTGTTCACCATCGACTCCGGCGAGAGCAGCGGCTGGAGCGA
This sequence comes from Streptomyces sp. NPDC005017, assembly GCF_042873115.1. Lineage (NCBI taxonomy): Bacteria > Bacillati > Actinomycetota > Actinomycetes > Kitasatosporales > Streptomycetaceae > Streptomyces > Streptomyces sp. NPDC005017. Next base: position 75,795 of record NZ_JBIALD010000028.1, read on the forward strand.
CACCTGGACCCCCCTGACAGACCTCGAGAAGCCGTCAGGCCCCGTCGGCCTGCGCACTCCTCACGACGCGCCGATGGTGAAGATCGGCTCGGGCTACCGCATGCAGATCTACATCTGCCCGACGTCGTTCGACCACCCGCATCTCGAAGTGATGCAGTGAGCGCGTCTGCGCCTCCCGAGCGCCGGGCGAGCAGTCTGCGCCGATCGGTCTGAAGCCCGTGCCGATCCGCGCGACCGCCCAGGTGGCCGGCCAGACCGTCCCATTGGTCGATGCCCCGCGCAGGGTGAGGCCGACGCGGGGCCTTCACCCAAAATTTGGACACAGCCATGCGGCTCGGGGCAGGGTGGTTGATGTTGTGTCGGCTGCTCTCTCGTAGGCGATGGCTGCGTCCGCCGGACCCGGCACTCCGGGGGCGAGGAGATCACGCCCTTTCCACGGCCCCCGCCGGCGCGGTCGATGCGGACGGGTGGATGTTCGCCTTGGTCAGGTCCCCGCCGAGATGAGCCATCAGCCGTGGGTCCATGATCCGCCGCCACAGCGGAGGGAACCACGCCACGACGATCATCGATGCATAGCCCGAGGGCAGCTGCGGTGCCTCGTCGAAATGCCTCAGTGTCTGGTAACGCCGCAGGGGGTTGGCGTGGTGGTCGGAGTGCCGCTGCAACTGGAAGAGGAAGAGGTTGCTGACGACATGGTTGCTGTTCCAGCTGTGCCGCGGCGACACTCGTTCGTAGCGGCCGTCGGGGCGGCGCCGCCTCAGCAGTCCGTAGTGTTCGAGATAGTTCACGGTCTCCAGCAGGCAGAAGCCGATGACGGCCTGCAGCAACAAGTACGGCAGTACCACCGGCCCGAACGCCAGCGACAGGCCGGCGAACAGTGCCACGGTCAGGGCCCACGCCGTCAGTACGTCGTTGTGCCGCCCCCACGTGCGGCGGCCGCGGCGCTCCAGCCGACGGCTCTCGAGGCGCCAGGCGGAGCGGACACTGCCGACGACGGTCCGCGGCAGGAAGCGCCAGAAACTCTCGCCCATCCTGGAACTCGCCGGATCCTCCGCGGTGGCGACCCGGACGTGGTGCCCGTGATTGTGCTCGACATAGAAGTGGCCGTAACCGGTCTGCGCCAACGCCAACCGGCTGAGCTGCCGCTCCAGACGCTCACGTTTGTGGCCGAGTTCATGGGCCGTATTGATCGCCACGCCGGCGACCACACCCGTCGTCGCTGCGAGGCCGAGAGCCGACACCACGGACAGGGTGCCGCTGCTCCACCGCTCGCACGCCCATATCAACGCGGCGAACTGGAGGGGGAGGTAGAGATAGGTGCACCAGCGGTAGTAGCGGTCGGCCTCCAGGCGCTTCATGACTGCCTCGGGGGGGTTCTCGCCGTCACTGCCGGTCGCCTGGTCGAGCAGGGGAAGCAGGACGAAGGCGAACACGGGTCCCCACCACCACATCGCGTCCGCGCCTGTCACGGCTGCCAGGCCGCCGGCCTGGAAGGGCAGCGTGGGTACGGCGAGCGCCAGCAGCCACAGGTAGCGCTTCGGATCACGCCACTGCTGGACATCTCCTGCACGGTCGGGCGTCACGGTCGGCTCCTTTCCATCCGGTGTGCACCGGGGAACCACGAGCGTGCCTGCCGCAGGAGGCGCTGACAAACGCGGCGCAGTGTAAACATTCTGATTGGACGTCATCAATCGGCGACGGCGGACGCCCCTGTGGTGTCGACGGACGGGGCGGCAGGAGCCGACCCCCGCGGGCCGGGGCGGAACAGACGCCTTGCTGCCCTTTCTGACCAGCCGGCCCGATCCGGTGTCCTCCTCCGCCCGGGCCCTTTTGCCTTCACGCCTAGCGGGTGCGGTGCCGCAGGCCATCGAGCAGCAGCGCGAAGAAGCGGCGGACGTCGCCGTGAGACTGACAGTGAGCCACATGCCGCTTCCCCCGGCGAACCTGGGCGACGCTCCTGAAGGGGTGGCCCGCACAGTGGGAGCGGTCCTCGGTGTTGCGGGGCCTTCGGCAACTCAGCCGACGCACGCACGCGGTCGGACTGCCGGTGGCCCCGGCTCGCGCCGAGCCGCAACGGCCGCCGTTTTGCCGGCGGCGCGGGCATCCGGGTCCCGTCCCTCGGGGAGGAGCCGCGAGCCTTTCCTCCGCCGTGCCACCCGATCAGCTGTCCTGGAAGCAGCCGGCGGGTCGTCCGGCACGAAAGCGTCTGCCGCGGCCGTCTCACCGAGTCTGAAGGACCGAGCCGTAGACTGCGGTCATGACGGAGATCCCCAGCGTGACGCCCCACGAGGCCTTCGAGATGCTGCTGGCCGGCAACAAGAGGTTCGTCGCGGGCTCGCCCGAGCACCCCAACCAGGACGCCGCCCGCCGAGCCGAGACCGCACCTGGCCAGAACCCGTTCGCCGTGATGTTCGGCTGTTCCGACTCCCGACTGGCGGCCGAGATCATCTTCGACCGCGGGCTGGGCGACCTCTTCGTCGTGCGCACGGCCGGCCATGTGGCGGGCTCCGAGGTGCTGGGCAGCATCGAGTACGCGGTGAAGGTGCTCGGCAGCCCTCTCGTGGTGGTGCTCGGTCACGACGCGTGCGGCGCGGTCGCGGCCACCCGCGCCGCCGTCCAGGACGGCACCACGGCCGGCGGCTACGTGCGCGACGTCATCGAACGTGTGACCCCCAGCGTGCTGGCTTCCCGGGCTGCCGGACACACCGAGGACGCGGACTTCATCACCGAGCACATCAAGCACACCGTCGATCTGCTGCTCGACCGCTCCCGCCTCCTGGCCGAGGCCACGGAAGCCGGCCGGGTCGCTCTCGTGGGCCTTTCCTACCGGCTGGCCGACGGCACCGCCCATGTCGTCACCGTGCGTGGCCTCGACGCACCGGCGCATCTGTCCTGACACCGCTCGCCCGACGGGCGGCTCACCGGGCGGGCGGCCCGTGCCTGCGAGGGCCGCCCCCCACCCCACATCCTTCACATGCCGGGGGGTTTGCGGCGGGGAGACGGCGCACATGTGCCGAGGCGCTCTGGCCGGGTCCCGCGGGGCGAACGGCCCTCGGCGGCCGCCGTCGCCGTTGCATGGCTGCTCGAGCGCCGGCGTGCAGCGATCAGCAGGTGTGGGCTCGGTGTGGGGCAGGCGGGGTCCCCCGCCGGCCGGCCCGTGTACCGGCGTCGCGAAAGGGCCGGAGCGTTCCTCGATCGCCGCTGGGCCCGGCGGCGTCCGCGGCCCGCGCGAGACAGGGACGCCGCGTCGAGCGGGTCCCCGGATACGGCTCGGCCCTGTGCTCACGAAGCATCCCGTGATCCAGGCCGTGCCTTTCGGACCTCACCCGGATTCCATCTGCGCCTGGATGATCGAGGACACCCTGTCCGGAACACCGCTCCGACAGTCGGGGCGCACCGGGGCGCCGTGGTGGAAGGGCTAAGTGCTCCGCTGGTCGTGGGTGTCCTGGCGGAGTTGTCGGGTGTGCCGGGTCAGGGCGTCGATGCGCTCGGCGAGGTCGGCGTCCTGGGGTCGCAGGTGGGCCCGGGTGGTTGTCAGGGGCTGCACCAGACGGGCGGCGTCGTCGTCGGCGAGGGCCAGGTTCAGCTCGCCGACCGCGTCGGCGGGGAGGCCGGTGAGGGCGCTGACCTGTCCGGCGAGGCGGCGCAGGTCGGCCGCGTTGGCCCGGGCCCAGGTCGCCACGGTGCGGTCCGCGGCTCGGGTGTCACGGGTTGCCTGGACGCGCTCCTCGCCGGTGCTTCCGGCCTTTCCGGGTCGCAGTCGCAGGTAGCGGCGTTCGGCGGCTTGCCTGCTGGCCACGCCGAGAGGGCCTGCGAGGTCGGCCCAGCTCGCACCCTGCCCGCGGGCCGTCTCGATCAGGCCGCTCTCCCAGCCGGCGAGCTGTTCGCGGACCTCGCGTAGGAGCAGCAGTGCGGCCAGGGCCGGGTGCGGACCGGAGTCGGCCGGGGTCGGCGCTGTGGTGGCGGGCGGCGGTGCGGGGTGTTGCTGCGCCTCCTTCAGGGACTGGTCGATGGCCTGCAGTGCTGCTGCGGCGGCATGGAAGGTCACAGGGGCGGGATGCGGGTCTGCTGGTGTCACGGCACGCTCCGTCGTGTTGTCGTCCCCCAGATGACGGATCTACTTGTCATCGTTTCGATGACATGTTACAACAGGAGCACGTTGAAGCGCATTGGCAGTTCCTGCCTGAACCGTCTGGAGGTGTTTCGCGATGTTGATGCGCACCGACCCCTTCCGCGAGATGGACCGGATCGTCCAGCAGCTGTCGGGTACGTCCGGGACCTGGTCGAAGCCGTCGGTCATGCCGATGGACGCCTACCGCGAGGGTGACGCCTACGTGATCACCTTCGACCTGCCGGGTGTGAGCACCGACGCGATCGACATCGACGTCGAGCGGAACATGCTGACCGTGAAGGCGGAGCGCCGCCCGGTCGCGAAGGCCGACGCCGTGAAGATGGAGCTCTCCGAGCGGCCCCTCGGTGTCTTCTCCCGCCAGATCGTGCTGGCCGACACCCTCGACACCGAGCGCATCCAGGCCGACTACGACGCGGGTGTCCTGACCCTGCGGATCCCGATCGCCGAGCGCGCCAAGCCCCGCAAGATCAGCATCGGCGCCGGGGCCGGCACCAAGCAGATCTCCGCCTGAGGGCCCCGCGCCGGGCACCGGCGGTGGGCGGGGGCAGCCCATCCCCCCTGACGGCTCCCGCCCTCCGCCACCCGGCCCGCCTTCCTCACCCCTGTTCCCGGAGGTGATGCACATGCCGATGCGCAGGGAGTCGTTCCTGGCCGGTGTCCAGGAACGCGGCAAATACGAAACCGCCGAGGAAGCCGACCGCGTCGCCCGCGTCGTCCTGGCCCTCCTCGGCGCACACCTGGTCGGCACGGTGCGGGCCGAGCTGGCCGCCCGGCTCCCCGAGAGCTACGCGCTGATTCTCCTCAACCCGCTGCCGGCCACAGAGCCGCTGTCGCCGCAGCGGTTCGTCCGCGCGACCACGGCCTGGATCGAGGGCGCCACCGAGGAGACCGCCCTGTGGGACATCGGCGCGGTCCTGTCCACGGTGGCCTCCGCAGCGGGCGACGCCCTCACCCGCGAGGTCCTGCTCCAGCTGCCGCCCGGTTACGGCCTCCTCTTCGGCCGCCTCCAGCCCCTCTGACCCCACCGGCCGCAGGCCGGTCCCCCCGCACAGAAAGGCAACCAGCCGTGTTCGACCAGCCTCGTCGAGCGAACCAGTCCGAGCCCGCCCTGACGTTCGACCAGATGCTGGAACGCGTGCGCTACGAAGGCGCCTATCCCACCCGCGAGCGAGCCGCTGAAGCCGTCCACCACGTTCTGGGCGCCCTCGGCCGCCAGCTCACCGGAGACGAACGCGTCGACCTCGCCCAGCGCCTGCCCGTCGAAGCCGCCCTCACCCTGACCGCCCAGATCCCCGACACCGAACACCTCACCGGCTGGGACTTCGTCAGAGATCTGGCCGCCCGCACCGGCGCCACCCCGGCCACCACCCGCTGGGACACCGGCGCCGTACTCGCCGTCGTCACCCACCTGGCAGGCCCCGGCCTCCTCACCAGGATCCTGCACCAGCTCCCCGACGGCTACGCCCTCCTCTTCGGCCAGGCGGAACTGCGCCGACCGCAGGCCGCCGCGGCCTGACCGAGCCGGCCGCGCGCCGACAGGGCCGGGACAGCAGTGCCGTCCCGGCCCCCAGGGCGCCACTTCTTCCTCGTTTCCTGTTCAGGACAACCCTTGAATCCCTGGCCGGAAACTTCGTGCCCCCTCATACCCGTGCGTTGCGGACGTATGGTCTTGCTGTTGTTGGTGTGGTTGACCGTACGGGAATGATGTTCGGGGAGCGGGGCACACAGGTGGTCTCATGTGCGCCCCCACCGAGCTGTCGCTCTACACCAGCCTCGAGGAACTTGCCGGGCTGCTCTCGTCCCGGCGCGGCCTCTACGTGCGGTAGTCCCTCGGACCTGGACATGATCTGCCGCAGCTCAGCAGCACGGATGACTTGACCGGCGTCAGACTACCGGGGCTGTCAGCGAGCCCCTCTGGATGTCGAGGACTGGTGGGGATCACGGCCCAGGCACGTATGGGTAGCGCGTCGACTGTACGACTACTGCCACCTTCTCCACCACAAGGACGCCCGCACCCGGTCATGGGTGCTGCATGGCAGTGAGGTGGCTCGTGGACCGGACAACGAACCCTTGGTGACGAACGTCGAACCGCTCGGATGGATTGCGGAACGGACCATTCAAGAGGCTTTCCGTGTCATCGCTGAACAACCCGGCCGGTGGGGCACCCTCGACCGGGGCGGACGCACCTGACACTCTTCCGGGCACGACTGAGCCCCCTGAACATCGCACGGCCACTCCGCAAGGGACTACGCACTGCCTGCCTGGGGTTCGTCGGCGAGGTCTCTGACGGGAACCGCGCCGACACCATCCTTCCGGGCGCGCTTCGTGGCAGGGCGGGACACGTGGTGGCGCGGCGTCATGGAGGCGTCCGGCCGCCGCGTCGCAGCCCGTTGGTGTCGGATTCACCATGGCCCCAAATCCAGACAGCGTTCTGGGGGTTGTTCCGCCGGCCGGCCCTCGTGGTGCTCGCCGCCTGCGCCCAGATCCGCCTGGCCCGCGTGCCGACGCGACGAGCGATCGGACATCGCACCGGTGTTGCCTCCGCATCCGAGTATGCGGACCGCATCGCCGCCGTGTCGCCGCATGCCGTCGATCGCCTTTCCCTCTTCGGCAGAGAGCGAGCCCGAACTCGCTGACCAAAGTGGCCTTTTTCTTCTGTTATGAGCCGAAATGGGGGTACCCGCGTCGTGGAGACGGGACCGGAGACACCGGTTCCGTCGGCTGCCCCGCAAGCACCGAAGGAGGAACGACTCATGACTGAAGATGCCGGTCGGGTTCAGCAGACAGGGCAGACGGCCAAGGAACAGACGACAGCGGTGGCGGCCCAGGCCGGGCAGGCGGCCGGGGAAGTGGCCGGGACGGCATCCGAGCAGGCCAAAGCCGTTGCGGGTGAGGCACGCGCCCAGGCGAGCCATGCGATCCGCGACCTGGGGCAACGCCTGCTGGATGAGAACCAGGGTCAGGTGGAACGGCTGGCGGGAACGGTGCGCCAGTGGGCCGACGACCTCGCCGGCATGGCGGAGAACGCCTCCGGCGACTCCCCCGCCCGGAACCTGACGAGCCAGGCCGCCGACCAGGGCCACCGCGCCGCGGACTACCTGGAGAAGAGCGGGCTGGAGGGCATGGCGGACGATCTGCGGACCTTCGCGCGCCGTCGTCCGGCCGCGTTCCTGGGCGGTGCGGTGCTGGCCGGCCTGGTGGTCGGCCGCCTGGCGAAGGCCGGGACCAAGGCCGCCAAGGCCACGTCCGGCCAGTCCTCCGGCGGGCCGGGACAGATGCCGGAGTACGGGCAGAGCAGCACGCTGCCCCCGCCACCTGTCACGCCGCCGGCCCCCGTGACGCCTGCGCAACCGGCCGGGTATCCGGCCCACCCGGGAGTGTGACATGTCGTCGATCCACCCGAGGCCGCAGGGAACCGGTGGACTGCCGGACGGGGGCCCGGACCGCTCGACGGGCGAGCTGCTGTCCGCCGTGACGTCCGACCTGCAGACGCTTTTCCGCCAGGAGGTCGAACTGGCGAAGACGGAGATCCGCGAGGAGGCCACGAAAGCGGGCAAGGCCGCCGGAATGTACGGCGGCGCCGGCTTCGGCGGATACATGGTGGCGCTCTTCCTGTCGTTCGCCGCCGTCTTCGGCCTGGCCAACGTCATCGACGCTGGATGGGCGGCGCTCGTCGTCGCCGTCGTCTGGGCGGTGGTCGCCGCAGTCCTGTACATGAAGGGGCGCTCACAGATGCGTGAGGTGTCCCCCAAGCCCGAACAGACCATGCAGAGCCTGAAGGAGGACGCCCAATGGGCACGGCACCCGACCAGTTGAGGTCCGACATCGACATCACCCGGGACCGGCTGGCCAAGAACGTCGACCAGCTGACCGAACACGCCCGCCCCCGGCAGATGGTGCGTCGCCGCACCCGGCGCATGCGTGGAGCGGTCTCAGGGCTGCGCGAACGCGTCATGGGCACCGTCAGCGATTCCACACAGACAGCGCGGGACCGCACGGTGCAGGCCGGGCAGTCGATACAGGACACCACCCAAGACGCCGCAGGCACGGCACGCCAGACGGCCGGTCAGATCGGTGACGCGGTCGGCCGCGCCCCCGAGCAGGCGATGCGGCAGACGCAGGGCAATCCGCTGGCGGCCGGGCTGATCGCGTTCGGAGCCGGGCTCATGACCGCTTCGCTCCTGCCGACCTCCCAGGCCGAGGAACAAGCGGCCTCCCGGGTCACGGAGCAGGCGGGCGATGCCCTCGAACCCGCCAAGCAGGCGGCGCTCGAGTCCGCGCGGCAACTGAAGCAGGACGCCACCGACGTCGCCCAGCAGGCCGCCCAAGAGGTCAAGGACACCGCCGCAGAGGCTGCCAGGACCACCCAGGAAGAAGCAGCCCGCCAGGCCGGCCAGGTCGGACAGCAGGCCCGCGAATCCGGTCAGCAGGTGGCCGACCAAGCTCGCGGACAGACCTGACGGCCCCGCCCGGCCAACAGTCGCGGCGCCCTCGGGCGGGCACCGCACGCTGCGAGGAGTTCCGCGTCCGGCCCGGACGAGAACGAACCGGTGACCTCACGACTCCGCACCCGAGGCGAGGTACCTGAGCCCGGATCGGCTCGTCCGGACCATACGACGATGCTGCCCTCAAGCCGGGGTGACGTCTGCCGGGCCCTCGTCGGGGACGCGGGGTTCCTGCGGCGTTCGCCGTCCTGCAACACCCATTCGCGCAGGCGGCCCGGTTTGCGCGGATCGGCGGCGACGCAGCTCGATCGAGGCACGGGTCGCCGAGCGGTGGCCAGTGAGCGGAAGCCGACGGCCGGGCAGGGCATACCCCGAGGGGGCTGCCAAGCATCTCGCCGGAGAGACAAATCGGTGAGGAGCCGCCGTCAAGATCGTCGGCTGCGGAAGAACAGTCAGGTACCGGGTGATCAGCCGATATCGGCGTACCCGTTTCCGAGGCCTGGCGTCCTTCGCTCGCCGGCCCCGACTGGTCGCCCTCGCGGGGATCAACGGCATCAGCGCGGTCTTCGGCCGCGACTACGGCCTCACCCTCGCCGTGCTCGTCACCGGGCCGCTCACGGCCGGCGCCGGAGCCTTCGGCACGGTCTCCACGGTGCTGGCCGTGGGCGGGATCCTCGGAGCCGTGCTCGGCGCGAGGCTGCACCGTCCGTCGGTGCGTCTGGCCGGCGCGCTGGCCGCCGCAGGGGCGCTCCTCCAGGTGACGGTGGGCCTGGCGCCGTCGCTCGCCGTGCTTTTGGTACTCGTGCTGCCCATGGCGGTGGCGGAGTCCATGTCCGACACCGCCGGGACGGCCGTACTGCAGACCGACCCACCCGCTCACCTGCGCGGCCGCGTCCTCGGGGTGTGGAACGGCATCGCCATGCTCTGGGGCCTCGCCGCACCCCCTGCTCTGGGGCCCTGATGGAGCTGGCGACCCCCGAGGGGCCCTCGTCAGCGGCGGGCTGCTCGTCACCGACGTGATCGGCACCGCTCTGGTGGTCACCGCGCGCCGGGCGCCGGCCCGGACCGCCCTGCCCGCCCGACCGGGTGACGTACCGGACCGCGCTGCCCTCGGCACGGCCGCGTAGTCCGGCCGACTTCGCCGCACGGATCCCGGCTGGTCAAGGGCGCCGGCCAGTACCCCCCTCCGGCGTGTCCCAGGAGTCCTCACGGCGCGCGGCGGCCGGCGGCTGCGCTGCCGGCCCGGGTCCCGGGGACTTGCCTCGGGCCGCGCGGCGCGATCCCCACCAGAACGCACCGAGGATCACCAGGACGAGTACGAAGCCGACGACGATCAGGAGCAGCGAAGGGAACGCCGACGCGGCCAGGGGTGTGAGTTCGTTCATGCAGACCGCGTTCCCCACCAGGGCGGATTCACCCGCGATGTAGCTCATCCGGCCCTTCGGGGCAGGCCCCAGCACCTTGAGAACGAGGGCCGAGTCGAGCAGGCGGGAACGGCGACGGTAACAGCGTCCACGCGGCCCACGGTTTGGCACGTCCCCCGACTCCAGCACGTTCCGCCGCCGAAAAGCACACTTGCCGCAACCCGAAAGTCCCGAGCGGGAGGACCAGCTCATCGTCAACGATGGTGAAGGCGACGTGGTCGGGCGCCACTCGGTCACCGAGCCGGCGGACCACCTGCTCGACGGCGACGCCGAACTGCGCGACGGGGAGGCAGGACGCAGGCCTCGCCCCCGTGTCCGTCCGTCGCCACGATTCCGGTCGGGGATCTGCGTCTCGCGGAATCCTCCAAGACACCGGCCAGCGAGAGCGAGCCCATATACGAGCGCAGACAGCCGGCGTGCCCCGGCCCGCCAGGGCCGGCAGGCAAGACTGCCCACCTTGCCCATCGCGACCTCAATAGCTCTGTCGTCACCCGCGCAATCGCGGTAGCCGCAGCGGCGTGGGCCCTCGGCCACATGGGCGAGCTGATCAAGCGCATACCGTTCGAGGTGGTCGGCAGCTCTTCGACGTCATGCCAACGGACGCGCCGTCGGCCGAAGCTGTTCGGCCCGAGCGTCAGTCCTCGCCCCGCACCACGTTCCAGCCGGGTTCCCGGCGCGATGATCCACCCTCTCCGTCGAGAACCGCGCGGACGTACGTGCGTACACCCTTCCCGCGCAGGCGGCGCGCCCTCGCCCAGCCCGTTTCGGGCCTGCGGACGACGGACCTGTCACTGGCTTCTGCAACCACAGCTGCTCAACTTCTCTCTGCGCTCGGGCCGGCCCGTCAGGAGCCGTTCCATCTGCTTGCCCTCCCGAAGGCCTGTCTTTTCGGGTGACCGACCGGAGTGCCGCGAAACGCCGAGTGGGCTGGTCAACAGCAGCTCGCGCGTGAAGTCTCACGGCAGGCCCGACCGGGACACGGTTGCCCGCCCGGTGAGGAGGCCTTCTCCCGGTAGGGGGTACTCGTGGTGCATGCGATTGAGCGTGGTGGATGTGGGGTCGAACACGGTTCGGCTCGTGGTGTCCGACGCGGAGGACGGTGTGCCGTTGCCGGTGCACACCGCGAAGTGGAAGCTGCGACTGTCCGGTCAGGTCGACGCCGAGGGCCGCATCCCCGACGAAGCGGTGCTACAGCTGGTCGAAGCCGTCTCGGCGGCCGGCCAGACCGCCCAGCGGTGGGGAGCCGCAGGTCCACTGGCATTCGCCACGGCGGTGGTGCGCCACGCACCGAACCGCCTCAACGTGCTCCGCGCCGTCCGCACCGGGTCCGGGATACAGATCTGCACGCTGCCCGGCGAACTGGAGGCCGAACTCACCTTCCTGGGCGCACGACGCTGGCTGGGCTGGCAAGCCGGGCCCCTGGCCCTCTTCGACATCGGCGGCGGCTCCCTCGAAGTGGCCTTCGGCCGTGGCCGCATGCCCGACTTCGTGGCGTCGCTTCCCCTCGGCGCCAACCGTCTGACCCGGGAGTTCTTCGACGGACAGGATCCGCCGATTGTTCGTAGCGTGAAGGCCCTGCGCCGCAAGGCCCGCCACCAGCTGCGAGATGTCGCCGGACGGATCCGCTGGGAGGGCCCGCGCACCGCCGTCGCGACCTCCCGCACCTTCCAGCAACTCGCCCGCCTGGGTGGGGCCGCGCCCGGACGCCGGGGACCGTTCGTACCCCGGCAGCTCGCACGGCGCGACCTGCGCGGCTGCATCGACGTCCTGGCCGCCCTGCCCACCCACGAGCGAGCCGACCTCCCCGGGATCTCCGCGCCGCGGGCCCGGCAGAGCCTCGCCGGCGCCATCGTGGGCCACACCGTCATGAAGCTGACCGGCGCCAAAGCCGTGACGATCTGTCCCTGGGCCATCCGCGAGGGAGTCCTCCTGCGCTACATCGAGGACGGAGCCGCCTGGTGGTCGGCCATCGCAGACTCTTACGACGGATCGGCCACCGCGGCACGGATGCCCCTGCGGATCGCGACACCGCCCGCCTGAATTTTCCGCACGTCGACCGTCATCCCGCAGGTGCCCGGCAGACCACCAAGGTCCTGCTCCCGGCTGGACGAGGGCGCTGGGCCCTGAGCTCGGCATCGCCCGCACCTGTAGGCAGGGTGAGCCGGCGACTACGGTCTGGCGCTCATGCCCTCTGCGGCACCAGGGCGCCGTCAAGCGGGGTGAGAAAGGCCCTGGAAGGGGAACTCGTCGTCCTAACACACCATGATGCGAGAGAGAGATCGCGGAAATGTCGAACCCTCAGCAGCCCGAACAGCGGCGCAGCCACAAGGGCGGCGCCACACCCCAGCGCACCGGTGAGCTCAAGGCCCGAGAGAGCGAGGACACGACCGGCGGCCACGCCCACGGCACGGACAAGGGCGGCAAAGGCGGCGGAGAAGGCGGCGGAGTGCCCCCCGACCAACGGTCCGAGCACCCCTGAGCCCTCGCACCCGTAACCGAGCACAGCAACCTCGCACCCGTAACCGAGCACAGCAAGGAGAAGCACAATGCCCGCCGGATCAAGCCCCAAGCGGGAACGACAGTACGAGCACATCAAGGAGAGCGCCAAGGACCGCGGCGAGTCCACCAGGCGCGCCGAGGAGATCGCGGCCCGGACCGTCAACAAGGAACGGGCCAGGTCCGGTGAGTCGAAGACGGCGAGCAAGACCTCCACCCGGGACCCCAAGTCCGCATCCCAGCGCGGCGGACAGCGCTCACACGGCGGCGCACAGGGACCGACGAAGGACCAGCTGTACCAGGAGGCGAAGAAGCGCAACATCCACGGCCGCTCCTCCATGTCGAAGAAGCAGCTCGAGAACGCCCTCGGCCGCTGACCGATGGAGCGCAGACGGATCGCAGCCGGCGGCGGTCCCGGCCAGGCGGATCGGCAGCCGGAAGGCGTCGCGACCGAGCGAAGTGGGGCTGGGACCATGTCCGAGCACCGAGTGATCGTCCATCCGCCGCTGCGGACCGGAGGCCGGACGGTAGAGATCGACGACCGTGTCCTTGGCACCGCACGCAGCCTCCACGACCTCACCGTGCTCCTCCGGAACGCCGGCATGACCGACTGGGACGAACTCGATGTGGTGGACTCGGACCTGATCGAGTGGCACGAAGGCGGGCCCGAGAACTGGAAGGCGTGGAGGACGCCGCCGTGACAGACCCGCGGCGCGAGAGCGTCTACTTGCGGGACACGTCCGCCTCACCTGACACGCGGGGTGCCTGCGGGTCAGCCTTCGATGCCGGTGGTGGTGTGGGGGGCGCCGACCGGCTTGAATCCGGGGCGCGCTGGACGAGGCAGACGGTGCCGATGTCAGCGCGTGCAGGTGGTACACGTCGGCCTGCGTTCTGGCACTGCCGCGACGGGTCCAAGCGCTCACCCGTCGACACGCCTGTCCGCCGGGTCCCGGTCGGACTTCGGCCACACGTAGGGCAGGTCCGCCGGTGTGCCGGGAAAGAGGTCACCGTAGGCTTCCGGGTCCTTGCGCACGAGGGCCGACCGGTGGCTTCGGTGGAAGGCATCGTCGCCGATCCAGGGCGGCAGCTCGCCCGCCGCCGCGAGCACGAGCTGGTCGCGCACGGTGGCGCCGGGACGGGCCGCGGTGAACCCGGCGACGAGTGAGTCGGCGCAGGTGTCCTGGTGACCCTGCTCCCGCCAGACCCGGCAGATCTCGAGGCCGTAGCACACCAGCGCCTCCTCGTAGCCGGCCCACATCCGTACGGCAGGATGCCTGCGCCAGCCGTATCCCTCGACGGTGAGACCGCGCAGGACCTGCAGCGCCTCCACGCGCTGCTTGCCCAGACGACGGCGGTCCAGCAGCAGTGCCGACCGACGGAAGTCGGGATCGGGCAAGAACGTCTGCATGACGACAGTCCTGATATCGGGGCCTCGCGGGCGGGTCAACCGCTTCGTTCGGCCGCCTCGCGGTCGGCCCGTCCCCCCGCCCCGAGAGGGCCGGTGGGATTCAAGGCCCGTTCCGCCTGGAGCCGGGGCAGGTGCCGGCGCGACACGCGCACGACCACCGGCGGCAGGGCGGCGCGGACGGGCTGGACGAGGCGCAGCCAGCCCGGCGCGTACACGGAGGGGCGTCGGCACTCCAGACCGCGCACGACCCGCGCGGCGACCGCTTCCACCCGGTGGACCCGTCTCGCGGGCGGGGGCATGTGAGCGCGCAGCTCGCGCAGGACGGTGTGACGGTCGGCGTCTCGCACCATGTCGGTGTCCGTCCAGTTGAGGTAGGCGATGCCGACGCCGACGCCTTCATGTGCCACCTCGGCCTGGAGGGCGTGAGCGAAGGCCTCCACCCCTGCTTTGGAGGCGCAGTAGGCGCTCATCAGCGGAGCCGAGCCGAAGGACGCCAGGGAGGCGATCTGGAGGTAATAGCCGCCCGTGGCGATCAGGTCCGGCAGGAAGGCGCGGGCCGTCTGGGCGCTTCCGGTCAGGTTCACGTCGATCACCCGGCGCCACTGCTGCGGGTCGGAGGAGACGAACGGCCCGCCCTCGGCCACCCCGGCGTTCGCGATCACGGCGGAGGGGCGCCCCACACGGTCGCGCGTCGTCAGCGCCGCCCGCCTCAGCGCCGAGGCGTCGGTGACATCGACCTCCAGCGTCAGGGCCGGTCCCGGCAGCCCTGCGGCCACCTGGTCCAGTCGGGACTTCTCATGGCCCAGCAGGACCGGGACAGCACCCCTCCGGGCCACCTCGCGGGCGAGGGCGGCGCCCACTCCGCGCGCGGCGCCCGTCACCACGACCACCCGGCCTTCGAGTGGGCTGTTTCTCACGGGCCGTTCTCCTTCCTGCCGGACGCAGGTCCGCTTCTCGGGCCCCTTTTCCTTCGGGCCACGGTGCCCGTCCTGCGGGTTGCCTCACGTGCCCGCGGCCGGGGGCCGTGACGTGTGATCCGGGTGCCCGTGCGTCCGGCGGGCCTCCTTCATCTCGGCCTCGTACAGGTGGTCACGTCCGTGCGCGAGTTCCCGCACGGCGCTCTTCTCCAGAGCCCGGAACGGCTCGTAGTACGTGCCGTCGTAGGCCTCGACGATCTGGAAGGTCCAGTGACCGGGGATGACGTTGCGCCCGAGGATGTCCTGCTCGACCTTGTCGGCCCACTCCGGGTGACCTGCCTCGCGCAGCAGGCGCACGGCGCGGTCCAGTTCCAGGTCGGCGCCTCCGGTGAGCTGGTGGAAGTCGTACAGACGGCCGCGGGCGCGTTCGGTGGTCTCCAGGGCCTTGGACAGTGCGCCGAGGGCCTCGACGGTCTTGTCGTCGACGCCGTCGGGACGCCGGTGGCTGCGGTCGGGGCCGCCGGGTTGGTGACTCATGACGCTCCTGACTGCACTCGTTGTTCCTGTCGTCTCGCCGGTCGGCGATGCGTTCACCGGATGGCCGGCCGGACGGGCCTTTACGGGTCGGCCGGTGGGCACGGTGGTGAGGTCAGCGCCGGTGACCTGTGCGGTCGCGGCGGGCGAGAACTCCCTGGGCGCCCGCCAGTCCGGGTGTCCGCCGGCCGCGCAGCGCGGCGCGCGCGGCGTTCGCACCGGGCGCGCCGTGCACCCCGCCGCCCGGATGGGCACCGGCCGAGGCCAGGTAGAGACCCGGCACAGGCGTCTCGGGACGCCCGGTGCCGGGAACCGGTCGGAAGAAGAGCTGCTGGTGGATCGCGGCCGTACCGCCGTTGATGGCTCCGCCGAGGAGGTTGCCGTCGAGTTCCTCCATGGTGGGCGGCGCGAGGATGCGCCGGGCGCGGATCCGGGAGCGGAAACCGGGCGCGAAGCGCTCGACCTGCCGCTCGACGCGGTCCGCCATCCGCTCCTGGGCCGCCGGACCCCAGTCCCCGGTGATGCCCTCCTCCCCCGCGTCCGCACGGATGTCGTGCGGCACATGGGTGTAGGCCCAGGCGGCCTCGGTGCCGAGCGGTGAGCGCGCCGCGTCGGCCGTGGTCATCTGCCCGAAGAGTGCGAAGGGCCGGTCCGGCACCTGGCGCATGGCGATCTGGGCGGCGAACCGGGTGAGCTCGTCGACGCCGTCGGCGAGATGGACCGTCCCGGCCCGCCGGGCGGCCTCCGCCCGCCACGGAACAGCCCGGTCCAGCGCCCAGTCCACCTTGAACGTGGCGAAGTCCCACTGGAACCGCCGCAGGTCCGCCAGCAGCTGGCCCGGCACGTGCTCCGGACCGACCAGCTCGCGGTACAGCACCGGAACCGCGACGTCGGCCAGGACCGCGCGCCGGGCGGCCACCGTCTCTCCGTCCGACGTGCGCACGCCCACGGCCCGTCCGCCCCGCACGACGACCCGGTCGACCCGCCGCCCGCAGCGCACGCGGCCGCCCAACGACTCCAGGCGCCGCACCAGCGCCCCGGTCAGGGATCCCGCGCCACCCGCTGGCACCGGAAAGCCGTACGTCTGCCCCAGCATGGACATCAGCCAGCCGAAGCCCCCGCTGCCCGCGGACTCCGGGGCGAGATCGGCGTGCAGCGCGTTGCCGGCCAGCAGAAGCCGGCCGCCCTCGCCGTGGAACTCCTCCTCGCCCAGCCGACGCACCGGCAGGATCAGCGACCGGGCGGTGCGCAGACCTCCCGAGCCCCGCAGACGCCAGGCCAGTCGCGCCGTCGCCTTGACCGGCGGGAAGGGGGTGAACAGGGCGTCCAGAATGTCGTGACCCACGGTGTGCCACAGGTCGACCAGTCGGCGCCAGGCCGCTCCGTCGCCCGGCGCGAACGCCTCGAGCGACGCGGCCGTGGCGTCGACGTCCCGGTTCAGCACCGCGCATCGGCCGTCGCTCAGCGGGTGGGCCAGCACACTCGGCGCATGGCTCCACCGCAGACCGTGACGCTCCAGGTGGAGGGCGGAGAGCACAGGTGAGGCGGCGGCCAGCGGGTAGAATGAGCTGAACAGGTCGTTGACGAAGTCGCCGTCCACGCCTCGGTCGTGCCGCACCGCGCCGCCCGGCTCCGGTTGCTCCTCGAAAACCTGGACGCTCCATCCGGCGTCCGCCAGCACATTGGCGGCGACCAGACCGTTGGGTCCGGCGCCGATCACCACCGCGTCAGGCATGGCTGTCTTCTCGGTCGGCCTCCTGGGCCTGAGCGCCGTCGCGGCAGGCCCGTGCGAGACGCGCGAGCATGGCGCGGTGACGCAGCTGCATCACTGCCTCGAAGCCCGCGTTGTGGAGGGTTCCGCCTGCTCCCCGCAGAGGATGCTCGTCGACGATGACCAGACAGTGCTCGCCCCACTCACGCAGTTCCAGAGCGATCCGCGCGGTGCCGAGGACACCCGCGTGGGCCTCCAGCTCCAGGACGGATCCCTCCTCGCATCTGCGGACGACGGTCTCGTTGCCGACCCGGAAGGGGCCCAGACGGATCTCGTAGCCGATCGTGGCGCCCTTCTGCGGCCACCGGCCACGCACAGGGTGGGACGAGGAGGTTCCCACCACCCATTCCGCGTAGCGGTTACCGTCGGCCAGGACGTCCCACACCCTGGCCGGAGTCGTCCTGATGAGTCGGTGTCGTCTTGCCACCTGGGCCTCCTGGATGTCCGAAGGCGTGCCGTACCGTTCGTGCCCGGGAGCGCCGCCCCCCGCACACGATGTGCCGGTCAGCCGGCGAGCAGGGGGGTGACTGCCCGGCCCTGGCTCATGGGACTACCTTCCACGGTTTCACGAAGCCCGGTTTCCCCCACTCGCGGCGAATATGCCGCTTCCTGCCGATCACGCCGGGTGGTGCACCGGCCGAACTCCAAGCCGTTGGAGTTCGGAGAGGCGTCCGACGAAGCTCTTCGCCGCCCCTTGACAGCTATGATCGCGCCCTGCTCGTCCGCCAGGCAGGCGCCTGTGTCGAGAGGCCTCGAAACCGCTTCGGGTGGGGCGTGCGGTCGCATCGCTGCCGCCTTCCTCCCCGGCCGACCTTCGCGGTCCGCGTCATTGGGGTTCCCCGGGCGACGGCCTCGGGGCGAGTGATGGGCGCGCCGCCCGGTTCGCCGGCCCGGCCACTCGAGTCCACGTTCGCGAATCCCCGGCCCCGCTTCCCACCTGACCTGATCGCCGCAGGTCTGACGCGTGGGCGCGCCGATTTCACGCCCGCACGAAGCCCTCCGCCGCGCCGAGCCCTCCAGAGAACGCTAAAGGGCCGGCTTCGTCCCCTTCGCCGTGTTCCTGCCGCTCACAGGTCTTCGATGCTCCGCACATAAGTGTCGTACTCCAGGTCGGGGAAGGCTTTGAGCTGCTCTCTCACCGCTTCGCGCATGTCACCGGTCAGCGACACGGACACCCCGGCGGGGAGGTCGGGATCGTTCGAACGGTTGGCGGAGCCCACGATCGCGCTCGGATCCAGGTTCTCCAGTGCGTGAAGGACCTCTTCGAGGCGGTCGTTGAGGACAGTCGTGGTGACGTACGTGCGAACAGCCATCATGGTCTCCCTCCGGCAGGCCGGCCACCTCCCATCGTGCGCCTGTTCGATCGGTCCGGGCGTCGGCCGAGGCACGCGCGGTCAACGCATGTACGGGAACTCCCACCCCGCCGACCGGGCAGATCACGCGGCTTGCACGAAGGGCATGCCGCCAGCCTCGGCCGTCAGGTACGGAACCGCACCCTGGACTCCGCCGCCTGGACGGCTCCCCCGCCCCATGCTTTCAGCAACCGGGCGGCCGGCAGTCCACGTGCACGGGCGGCGGCCTCACCCAGGAGCGCGATCGTGGGCCACACCGCATGAAGCCGACCGGCGCCGAAGCGGTCGCCGCCTGCCCCTGGCCATGCGCGAGGGGGTACTGCTGCGCCACATAGAGGACGGAGCCGCCTGGTGGTCAGCCGTCGCGGAACGCAAGGACGGCTCGGTCACGACGCCAGGGGCACCCCGGCGGATCGTCACACCACCAGCCTGAACGCCGCCGCGGCACCCCGCTCGGCACCGCGCCGGTCACGGAGGCGGACGGCGATGCGTCCGCCATGGGCGGCAAGGTGCCGGGCAGTTCGCTGCGCAGGTCTGCCCGCGCGTGAACCACGCGCTTCAGCGGCGGTACCCGGTCGGCGTCCGATGCCGCACAGCGGCCTCACCGCCCGGCGGGTCCGCCGGGGCGGTGAGGCCGGAGTCGCCCTCCGGCCGGGCTCCGGTCCATGGTGGCGTGCCGCGACGAGGGCGGCGTCGACGTCGCGGGTGCCGGTCGACACGCACAGCGCGTAGGCGACGTCCTCCATGTGTCGGCGGACGGATTCGCCGCCCTCTTCGGAGGGCAGGAGGCTCAGGGCCTCGTACTGTCTGATCAGGTTCTGCAGCACTGCCGGGTGTGCCGGCAGGATGAAAGCCTCCCGGTCGTCGTGCCAGGGTGCGGTCGCCCGGCGTGTGCGCGCCGGGGCCGGCTCAGTCCGAGGACAGGGCCTGGAGCAGGTCGCCGACCGTCGCGTCGTCCAGGGACCGCGCGACGTCCGCCTGGGCGACCATGCCGACCAGGTCGTGGCCGTCGATCACGGGCAGCCGGCGCACCTTGTGCTCCGTCATGGTGTGCAGGATCTCCTCCACGTCGTCGTCCGCGCCGATCGTGACGGCCTCGCCCTGGGCCAGGTCACCGGCCTGACAGGTGGCCGGGTCCTTGCCCGCGCCGAGGACCTTCACCACGATGTCCCGGTCCGTCACCATGCCCTTCAGCTTGTTGTCGGTGCCGCAGATCGGCAGGGCCCCGACGCCGAGGTCCGTCATCTTGCGCGCCGCGTCCAGCACCGTCTCCTGGGCGCCCACACACTCGGCACCGCCGGTCATGATGTCCCGCGCCTTCGTCATCGCCTTGCCTTCCTGTAGCTGTGCGGTCAGTCCTGCATCCGCCTCGGCGATCAAGGGAGATCGCTGCGGAGCGGATGGGTGAGGCCCGCGTTCCCCAACGGGACGGGGACTAACGGATCAGGCGCACGGGCCGTGGGACTGCGGGCCGCGGCGAGACGGACGGTGGGCAGGGGGCCGGGAGAACGTCTGCCGTTTTGCAGGCCCGTCTCCGTCCCGGTAGACGGTCTCTGTCGTACGGCGTTCACGCGGGCCCTTCCGGCAGGCGGTCGAACAGCATCAACAGAACGCGTAAATCGGTTGATTTAGTTACGGAAGGCATGTGTGGGCATGGACTCGCCCGGCTACCCCGTTCGGCATGACACGAACTGAGAAGCAACAGGGCATGCACAGCGGGCGCGCCGCGTCCAACCAGGAGACCGAGACCGTTCGAGGGAGAAGGGACGGACCGCACGAGCAGGTGGAGCGGCGGGCGCCGGACACTCCGGCCGACCTGCCCAAGCGCTCCTGGGCAGCGGTGCTGAAGGGCACGCTGAAAGAATTCAAGAAGGACGAACTCACCGACCGGGCCGCGGCGCTGACCTACTACGGGATCCTGGCGCTGTTCCCGGCCCTGCTGGCACTCGTGTCGCTGCTGGGCATCGTGGGCCGGTCGGCGACACAGCAGGTGCTGGACAACATCCAGACCCTCGCCCCGGGCGCCGCGCGGGACGTCCTCAGCAACGCGGTGCGGCAGATGCAGGGCAACGCCGGGCTCGGTTCGATCATGGCGATCGTGGGCCTGGTGCTCGCGGTGTGGTCGGCCTCCGGCTATGTCGCCGCGTTCATCCGCAGCGCGAACGCCGTCTACGACGTCCCGGAGGGCCGCCCGGTGTGGAAGGTACTGCCGGTCCGGGTCGGTGTGACCGTGGTGCTGATGGTGCTGGCCGTGCTCAGTGCGCTGATCGTCGTGTTCACCGGCAGCCTGGCCCGCCAGGCCGGCACCACGCTGGGCCTCGGGGACACCTTCGTGACGGTGTGGTCCATCGCCAAGTGGCCCGTGCTCATCCTCCTGGTCACCGCCATGATCGCGATCTTGTACTGGGCCACCCCGAACGCGAAGGTCCGCGGCTTCCGCTGGATCACACCCGGCAGCTTCCTCGCCCTGGTGATCTGGATGATCGCCTCGGCCGGGTTCGCGCTGTACGTGGCGAACTTCGGCTCGTACAACAAGACCTACGGCGCTCTCGCCGGTGTGATCATTTTCCTGGTGTGGCTGTGGATCACGAACCTGGCGATCCTCCTCGGCCTGGAATTCGACGCCGAGATGCACCGTCAGCGCGCCGTCGCGGGTGGCCATCCGGCGGACGAGACGCCGTACGTCCAGCCGCGCGACACCCGCAAGTGGGACGACGAGGACCGCCGCCGCCTCGGATCCTGAAGTGCCTGAGCATTGCGGCGCACCGGCCGGCCTCGGCCGCCCTCGTCCGAGCCGCTCCCCGCCTGCTGCCGCGGCTGCTCTCCGGCCGACCGCGTTCGCCTTCCTCGGCGTCGCCGGCCTGGTGCGGCCGGCCGTGGCCCGCACTGGCGATGCAGCGCCTCGCTCTTTGATCGGGTGGCGTTTGTGATCGGGGGACTCGGGAATCCGGCGAGGGCTTCGGCGGACCGCCGAGTCCGCCCGACCGGCAAAGGAAGGTGAGCACCTATGGCGGCAGCAGGTTGCCCTCACACCGGCGGCACGACCCAGCAGCTGCGGGAACGGCCGGCCGGTGAACCGGCCCGAAAGCCTTTGCAGCAGTTGTCGCAGCCGGTGCGAGACAAGACCGGGCCTGCCACAGGGGGAACAGCACGGTGACCGCGCAACTCCCTCTCGCCTTCATCGCGGCAGCCGTCACCGCCGCCGTGCTGGCGGCGCGCTGGTGGGCCACCTCCGGCATGCGGCGCAGCCGTCACGTCAGTTCACCCTTCCACCACCCCGGGAATCCGCGCGCCCGCAACCTGCCCCGGCCCCCAGCCCGGTCCGCCGGCTTACCCGAACAGCCTTCGCGGACTCCCGATGCAGACGCGCACCGGGTTCTGAGGGAAGCCGAGCAGCACGTGAGCCGGCAGTGGCAGCGGCTGCACTCCCTCTATCCCCACCGCGACGACGCCCAGGCCCGCGGTGATCAGGCCACGACGGATCCTGGTTGAGCCGGCACGCAGCGTCGGCAGGCCTGCCCTGGCCGACACGGATCTCCGGTTCCTCGCCAGTCTTCGTGGGGAGCGGTCACCCCCGGGTACTCGGCAGGAGAGGACGCCGACGGCGAGGCACCCACGGTACTTCGCCTCCGGAAGCGCCCGAGCCGCGCACAGGACCGGGACCGATGCCCCTGGGCACATGGTCCGGACCGTGGCGCCGATCACCTGACGCCCAGCCCACGCAATGGTCGCGGCGTCCACGAAAGCCACACAGCACAGCAGTTCTCCCAAACGCAAGACACGCCGTCGAACAGGCAGGTCCAACCATGACGAAGAAGCCGCACCCGTCCCGGTCCGCCCACGGCCAGGACCCCAACCGTCAGGGCACCGGCCAGCACGGCTGGGCCTCCGACGTGGACGAGACACGACAGCAGGACAACCCCAGTGCCCACCGCTCCTTCCACAGCGACGAGTACGGCGGCCGAAAAGGCCCAGGCCGCACCAAGTCCAGGGAAGAGACGCGGCAGGTACCGGGCGACACCGTGGAGAGTGCCAGCAAGCGCGGTGAGGAACACGCCGACGGCGACGAGAAGGGCCGCAGCTCCACAGGGCGCAAAGGACACTCCCGGCGCCCCAGCGGCACCAAGGACGCCTCCGCGGTAACCGGCGTGGACCCACAGGATCCGCCCTCCGGGCGCCGACCGGGCTGAGACCGGGTAGGAGGGCCGGTTCGCCCGGCCCTCCCCCCGCACCACCGGACTTGCGGACCTCGCGTCCGGCGGTTCGTCCAGCTGATCTCAGGCGGGTTTCCGGTGGGACCAAGAGCCCTTGAGGGCTTGTCCCTGGGCTTCCGAGTAGGCCCTGTTCAGTCCCAGCTCCAGTGGAGCGGTCTTCGATGCCCTCCGGTGCCGCGTTCCTCCGGCTCCCCGGCATTTTCTCCTCGATGCCGAGCTTTCGGAGGTTCGTCACCCGGCGGCCGCTCACCTCGGGGGAGGTCCCGGTGCCGTTTGGGGGCGTAGGAGGGGGTTACCCGCGCCAAGAAATGCCCCTCGCGGCGGGAGAGCGGTCCGCCGTCGCGAGGCGGACGTGTACGGCCGCAGCGGTGAAGGCAAGGGGCTGATCATGATGAGCGTGGCGACGCAGCAAGGCGGCGGCGGAGGCAGCAGTGGTCTCTACGACGTCCTTGAGCTCATTCTGGACCGGGGCCTGGTGATCGACGCCTTCGTGCGGGTCTCCCTGGTCGGTATCGAGATCCTCAAGATCGACGTACGGATCGTGGTCGCCAGCGTCGACACCTACCTGCGCTTCGCCGAAGCCTGCAACCGCCTCGACCTGGAGGCCGGCCCGCGCAAACCGGCCGGCCTGACCGAGCTGCCCGGCAAGCTCATGGAGTCCGGCGCCCGCGGCAAGACCAAGGGCGCCTTGGCCGGCGCCGCCGAAACCATCAGCGATGCCTTCCAGCAGGCCCGCGACGAAGGGGCCAGGAGGCAAGGCGCCGCCCGTCGGAGGGACGACCGGTGAGCACCTACGTCTACGGGATCGTCCGCGCCTCCCACCCAGCCCTGCCCGAGGGCCTGGAAGGCATCGGCGAGCCCCCTCAGCCGGTCCGTGTCCTGCCCCAGGGGGAGGTGGCAGCGATCATCAGCGACCTCAGTGCGGAGCTGCGGCCCAAGCGGCGCCATCTGCTCGCCCACCAGCGGGTCGTGGACGCCGCCGGTGCGGGCGGCGTCGTCCTGCCCATGCGGTTCGGGAACGTCTCCCCCGACGACGACACGGTGTCCTCGGTGCTCAGCGACCACACCGAGGAGTTCCTGCAGCAGCTGGACGCACTGGACGGCAGGACCGAGTACAACCTCAAGGCGAACCACGACGAAGAGGCGGTCCTGCGCCTCGTGACGGCCGAGAACCCGGAGATCAAATCCCTGGCAGAGGCGAACCGGGAGGCGGGCGGCGGCTCACACCAGGACCAGCTCCGCCTCGGCGAGATGATCGCCACCGCCGTCCAGGCCCGCGAGACGGAAGACGCCGATCTGGTCCGCCAGGCACTGGAACCGGCCGCCGAAGCGGTGAGCCCGGGCCCCCAAAGCTCCGGCTGGCTCACCAACCTCTCCTTCCTCGTGGAGCGTTCCTCGGCGGACCGCTTCCGAACCGCCGTCGACACCCTCGGACAGAAACACCCCCACCTCGAACTGCGCCTGAGCGGCCCGATGCCGCCCTACAGCTTCGTCAGCACCCCCTCCGACCCCGAACCGGAGGATTGAACAGACGGGCCCGGCACGCCCGGGCACCCGGTGAACCTCCGGCGCGCCCGGCCGACTCCCCGGCCGGGCGCGCCGACGCGTTCGGGCGTGCGGGCGCGCCGTCCTGGTCGGGGAGCATGCCCGTTCGGGCAGGGCCGGGCGCGGACAGGGTTCAGGAGGCAGGCCGGACTGTGGCGTGGGCATCTGGCCGCAGAGGAGGCGGCGCAGTGTCGACGCCCGCGTGTCTCCCCAAGGGTTCCGGGCGTTGATGCGGTGACACGGTGCGGGTGGACGGACCCCCGGGACTCGTGCCTGTCAGCGGCCCCCCAGTTCCGCCCGGCTCCCCGGGGGGCCGCAGCACGTTCGGCCCCCACCGTGTGCCGGAGAACGGCGCCCGGCTTGTGGCCGGTACGGCAGCAGGCTCCTCGCCGCGCGGAACCGAACTGCCGACACCGATGAGCAGTGCTCGGCGCCGTTTCGTCGTCGGGACCGGACTGTGTGCGAGTCTGACAGCCCGGACACCAGGGAGTTCTCGAGCGGATGCGAGGACGGGAATGCGTGAGGCCTATCATGCGGAGCTGGCATCGATCAGCGCGGCTCTGGTGAGGATCGCGAACCTGACCGGTTCGGCCATGGGCCGTGCCACCAGCGCTCTGCTGGATGCCGATCTCCAGCTTGCCGAGAGTGTCATCGCCGCGCACGGACAGGTCGACGATCTGCACCGCGACCTCGAGCAGCTGGCCATCGAGGTGCTCGCGCGGCAGCAGCCGGTCGCCACCGACCTGCGGGTGGTGGTCACGTCGCTGCGCATGAGTGCGGACCTGGAGCGGTGCGGCGTTCTGGCGCAGCATGTGGCGCAGGTGGCCCGGCGGCGCTATCCCGGGCACGCTGTGCCACAGGATCTGCGGCGGACGGTCCTGGAGATGGGCCAGCTCGCGCAGCGGCTGATGGCGCAGGCCGCCGAGGTGATCGTCACTCACGACGTCGAGGCCGCGCTGCAGCTGGAGAAGGACGACGACCGGATGGACGAACTGCACCGGATGGTCTTTCAGCACCTGCTCGACGAGCGGTGGCAGCACGGTGTGGAGACCGCCGTGGACGTCACCCTCACCGGGCGCTACTACGAACGCTTCGCCGACCACGCCGTGTCCGTCGCACGCCGGGTCGTCTACCTCACGACCGGCGAACACCCCGCCGGCCCGCCCGGCACGCCCCCGGCCGGCTGATGGGAGCGTGTGCAGAACGCCGCACAGTGCAGCGCGCCCGGTCGAGGCCGAGGTGGCTTGTTCTGATCACCATCGGCCTGCTCATCCTCATCGAGGGCGGCGCCTTCGGTCTGTGAGCACGGGCGGGGCATCACCGGACCAGTTCGAATCCCTCGTACCGGCAAGTGCCGCCCCTTCTCGTGATCACAGCCACTGACGCGGCAGCCGACGAGAACGCGCGGCAGTGAGGCGCAGCGAAGCCGTCGGCGCCGCCTGGCGGTCGCTCACCGCGCAACGCCGGCGGCTGCCATTCCCCATCCGCCGGTAACGCCCAGCGGTACCGGTATGTGATCGACCGGTCGCCTGCCGTACAACCTTTCACGAAGTCCGTTTCACCCTTTTCGCCCCGGGTATGTGTACAGGGTGCTTCGGACCGGAGGCACGACCGTGGGACACCGCGCGTCGGCCCCCGTCCTTCCTCTGCGAACACACGCACGCTGCCCCCACGGTGGCCCCCTCTACGGCACCACCCCATCCGGGAGGTGCACGCCATGCGTGTCACCGCTACCACGAAGCACCACCCCCATGACGACGCCCCCGACACCGCCGCGGCCTTCGACCGGCTGCACCGGCTGCCCGACGGGCCCGAACGCCGTCAACTGCGCAACGAACTGGTCAGCGCCTGGCTGCCGATGGCCGAACGCATCGCCATGCGCTTCCGCAACCGCGGCGAGAACGTCGAGGACCTCTACCAGGTCGCGGCCGTCGGCCTCGTCAAGGCCGTCGACCACTACGACCCCGGCCGCGGCCGCGCCTTCGCGGTCTACGCCATCCCCACCATCACCGGCGAACTCAAACGCCACTTCCGCGACCACATGTGGACCCTCCACGTCCCGCGCCGCGCCCAGGAACTGCGCAACAAGGTCCGCCGCGCCGTCAGGGAACTCACCGCCACCACACCGGGCGGTGTGCCGACCGTCGCGGAGATCGTCAGCCACACCAGCCTCACCGAGGACGAGGTCCGCACCGGCCTGGAAGCCCTCGACTGCTTCACGGCCCTGTCCCTGGACGCCGAACTGCCCGGTACCGACAACTACACCCTCGCCGACGCCATCGGAGACCCCGAGCCCGGCTACGACCTCATCGTGGACCGCGAGGCCGTGAAGCCCTGCATCCAGGCACTCCCCGAGCGCGAGCAGACCCTCCTCTACCTGCGCTTCTTCCAGGGCATGACCCAGAGCGCCATCGCCAAGCAGCTCGGCATCTCCCAGATGCACGTCTCCCGCCTCCTCAGCGCCTGCTGCGCCCACCTGCGCGAAGAAATCCTCGCCGCAGCCGACTGAAAGCGGCCCGACGCCGAGCGGCGCCCGGCCCTCCGCCCTCCTCACGCGGTTGGACCGTGGTCGGTTCGTCGTCTCCCCGACGAAGGAGCGGGCGTGTTTCACCGAGCCCTCCCACCGGCACCGCACG
Organism: Streptomyces sp. NPDC005017; assembly: GCF_042873115.1. Classification (NCBI taxonomy): domain Bacteria; kingdom Bacillati; phylum Actinomycetota; class Actinomycetes; order Kitasatosporales; family Streptomycetaceae; genus Streptomyces; species Streptomyces sp. NPDC005017. The sequence goes on from NZ_JBIALD010000028.1 coordinate 102,669, forward strand.
GCCTCAGGTTCCTCGCCGGACTTCGTGGGGACCGGCCGTCCACGGGTACCCGGGACGCCGAGAAAGGAGCGTGCGTGATGACTACTCCCGACCCCGAGCCGAGGAGAACCCCCGGACTCCAGCCCGGCGGCGGCGTCGCACCGGGTCAGACGCCGCCTGCCGAAGGGGGCACCCACGGCATCTCACATCCCGAGCCGCCCGAGCAGCGCAAGGGATGGGGAGCCATGCCCTTGGTCCTCATCATGATCGTGGTCGCGCTGGTGGCGATCGGACTGATCGCGATGGCCGTGACACTGATCGCCTGACACCGAAACGACTGCGACATCCACGGCATGCCTGCAGACCCGATCAGCAATGCGCCGGCGATGACCGGCGTGGCCCCGCAGAGAAGCCACGCACCCCCGGACGCCGACCGGGGGTCAAACCCCCGCACGGCCGACCTCCCAAAGTGCCGCTGCCGCGCCGCCCCCGCTTCTCCACGAAAGCCATTCACCGCAGTGATCACCAACGTGCACGTGCCGCTTGAGCACCAGCAGCCGTACGGACCGGCGTACGGGCAGATGCTGGCGAAGGTCCGCCACGAAGGCGCCTGCCCCATCCGGGAGAAGGTCGGCCGGGCGTCTGCTGTCGGCCGCGCCGAACTCAGCCCCACCACGTGATCGGCCGCTGGAAGCGATGCACCGGGATTAGGTGTCGTCCCGGGCGTCCTCCTGAGCGGAGGGGCTCGGAGTGAGGCCGTCGCCGGCCTCACCGTCGCGCTCCTCCCGCCTCCTGTCCCTGTCCGGGTCGGCGCCTTTCGCGGAACCCTCCAGCTCGTCGAGGATCTCCTCGTCCGCGGTCCACGCCGGGCCCTCTTCCCGCTTGCCGTGCTGTGCTGTCACGGTGCTCCTCCTCCGCTCGGGCGGAGCGAGTTCCCCGCGCCCGGCGTACGGAAACGGCAGGTGCCGGGGTCCGCAGGCCACCAACCGACGCGAGCACGTGGGCCCGCACGCCAGGCCGGCGGCTGCCGCTGGGGGTCGGGGTGCCACTCGGCCGTCACGATCGTGGCGTCGTCGAGCGGTTTGTGCTGCTGGTGGCGCATGAGTTGCCGCAGAAGGCGGCGCGGGGCTTCGGGGGCGGGTTCGCCGGCCGCCGGGGCAGGGCGCGGGCGACGACGGGACGGGGTCGATCCAAGGAGGTCGCGGCCCCGAGATGGTCCGATGCCTGTCTGCCGGGGGGCCGGGTACACGATGCGTGCACGTCATGGCACGGACGACGGAGAGGAAGCCGGAAAGTGACAGTGAAGGCGATGGGCTGGGCGCACTCCTTCCCCATGTCCCAGGGAGTGCGCGCCGGCCGCGAGTGGACCCGCGGACGACTGGAGTCCCTGCCGTGGAGCACCGCCCGGCCGGACACGGTGGACGCCATCGTGCTGGCGGTGTCCGAGCTGATCACCAACGCGCACGTCCACGCACACAGCGACGCCCACCTCGTACTCACCTGGGACGGCGACTGCCTGCAGGTGAGCGTCCACGACGAGGACCCCGCGCTGCCCCGGCAGCGCGATCCGAAGCCGGACGCGCCCTCCGGCCGTGGAGTGGCCATCGTGCGCCGGCTCGCCGACGAGTGGGGAGCCAGGTGCCAGCGGCACGGCAAGACGGTGACGGCGTGCTTCCGACCCGCCGTCGCCGGCACGAACCCTCAGGGAAACGGCAGTTGAGCACCGCTCACCGGTGAAGCTCACGGCAAAGGACCGGCCTCATGTATCTGGCACGAGGATTCAGTGACGACCCGGGCATCTGGCTCTGGACCATCGGCGCTCTGGCGCTGTACGTGCTGGTCACCTACGGGCTGACATACCGCGCTCGAGCACGGCGCGGTTCCGCACAGCCCGCTCGTGACGCCGTGCACGACCTCAAGGACCGGGAGGATCCCCAGCCACTCGAGCAGCGCTTCGTCAGCCGCGTGATCATGCTGTGCGGAGCGGGGATCACGGCCCTTGTCGCCGCTCTTACCAGCGGGGTCGTACGGACCCTGGCGGTCGGGCTCACGATCGGGGTGGCGGCGACCGCGTGGGCGTACTACGACCATCGCACGGTACGGCGCGCTTCCGCGCAGCGATGACGCCGGTCCCGCCCACGCCGATGCGGGCGTCTTCGCGACGGCCATGACGACCGGGCCGGCTCCATGCGAAGCGCACGTATGGCAACTGGCCTTCTCCAGGCCCCGCCGACGGCGTTTCCCGGCTGGTCTCAGGCCCGTTGTCGACTGCGTCCGCCCGGCCACACCACCCTCCGGTGCGTGCATCCGGTGATGGACCGCAGGCGATGCCCCGGAGCGCCATCGCCGGGCAGCTCGGCACCTCCCAGACGCACGTCTCCCGGTTCCTCAGCGCCCGCTTCGCCCACCTGCGCGAAGAGCTGCTGGCTGGCCGGGGCCGACTCAAAGCGGCCGACGCGGGCGGGCCGGCCGGCGTCGCGCTCCGCGCGGTGATGCCGACGCGTACGCGCCGGCGGAGGACGCCAAGCCACTCCTGAGCCATTTCACCGCCAGGTTCGTTCGACTCCCGGCGACGGCTGCTGAGAGGGCCGCTCCGTAGAGGATTTACCTCCAGTCGATCATGGCGGGTGTCTTGGTCGGGGCGGTCAGGCGGGTTCGCGGTCCAGGAGGGTCGCGCGACGGGAGTACTCGTACAGGCCGTCGACGACGGCTTGGTGATGGCCATGGGCGGGCCAGGTGCCGGTCAGACGGCGCGTGGTGGCGGCGCCGGCTCGGTCGACGGCGGCCTGGACCCGGCGAAGAACGCACCCTGCAGGGGACGGCGAGGAGCACCTCCACCCAGAGGCGTTCCTCGCCGGTGGCGTCGGGGGCGTCCTCGCCGTGGCCGAGCGTCTTCCACGCCTGCTTGAACACGGCTCAGGCGAGCATGCCGCTGACGGCTCCCGGAGCGAGACCGACCGGCTTGCGGGCGATCTTCCGGGCCCTCATCCGCTCACCCCTTCCTACGGCGGTATGCCAGCCACACCAGGACGCCCACACCGGCTGCGGTCAGCAGCAGGGTGCGGTTGTCCCGCGCTGCCTGTGCCCCTTGGGCCGCCTTGTGCCGTACCGGTTCGGGCGCCTTGTCCTGCAGCAGACCGGCGGCCTGGGCGGCCCTGGCACGGGCCTGCCCGGCGGCGGATGCGGCCTTGTCCTTGACCGGGCCGGGGATCTTCTCCTGCACCTGTGCTGCCGTGTGGGCTGCCTTGGCCTTCAGCTCCCCGGCCCTGGCGGCGGCCTGCTGCCTGACCTCGGCTGCCTTGTCCTGCGCGCGGGCCTTGACGTCGGTCTTGGCCGCCAGCGCCTCGACCGTCTGCCCGAGCTCCTCGCGGGTGCGCTCGACCTGCTCGCGCAGCTCTGCGGGGCTGGAGGCGGGGGGTTCGTCGTGGGGCGGCTGGGTCATCGCTGTGCACTCTCCCTGATCTCGGCCACGTCGGCCTTCACGCTGCGGACCGTCTGCTCGGGCGTCGGCGGCGCGCCCTCCTTGATCTGCTTCCTTCCGCCCGCTGCCATCACCGCGGCGATCACACCCAGCACCGCCGTGACGATCAGCGCCGCGGCCCATACCGGCAGTGGCACCGCCAGGGCGGCGATCGCGGTGGCCACCAAGGCCTGCAGCATCAGGAAGCCGACCAGCCCGGCGCCGCCGAACAGGCCGCCGCCCTTGCCGTAGCGTTTGCCCTTCTCCTTCATCTCCGCCTGCGCCAGCTGCATCTCGCCGCGTACGAGTTCCGTCAGTTGCTGCGACGCACGCTGGACCAGCTCGCTCACCGGCTCGCCGGAGCCATGAGCACTGCGGCCGCCGGGGGGCGGCTGCATGGTCGTCACGGCGATCACCTCCCGTCTTATGGGCTCGATCTGTCCCGATCCATGACGGGCCGTGCAGTGGCCCGCCGCGGAATCACCCGAGTACCCCGAACGGGCCAACTCAGGGGCATCACTTCGGCGCGGCACTCGAACCGACGGGTGGGGCCGCGGCTCACGGGTACCCGCCCGCATGCGGCCCTGGTGGATCGCGGCGGCACTCCGGGCGCCTTGTCGCGTGTGCCGGGCAGTTGGGGCCGCCGGGCACACGAGCCGGCCCGCTCCGCAGGTTCCGAGCGGGCCGGCGCATGCCGCAGAACCCAGCGGGGCGCTGACGACGGCGTCACCCGTGGCACGGCCGGCGCCCGATCGTCACCGCCTGACCGCCGGCCATCGGCTTGCACCGCGCTGAGGTGCATAAATTCCCCTATGGGGTGAACTGGTAGGAGGCGACCGAGCCTGCTGGCGATCACGGGAGGTGACCATGGGCGGGAGCGACGGCGTGAGGGTGGGAGTGCTGGGCTCTTACGGCGGCAGGAACGTAGGTGACGAGGCGATCCTCACCGCCATGCTGGACCGTGTGCAGGGCGCGCGGCCGGACACCCGCATCGTGGTCTTCTCCCGCGACCCGGACTACAGCCGGGGCGTCCGACCGGACGTCGAGGTGGTCGGCTGGGAGGGCGCGAGCCGGGAGCGGACGTCCGAGCACATGCGCGGGCTCGACGTCCTGATCCTCGGAGGCGGCGGGATCCTCTACGACACCGAGGCCCGCCGGTACCTGCGGTTGGTCCGCACCGCCCAGTGCCACCGCGTACCCGTCTTCACGTACGCCGTGGGCGCCGGCCCCCTCACCGACGAGGTCGACTGCGACTGGGTGCGCTCGACCCTCACCGACGCGGCCGTGGTGACGGTCCGCGACGAGGAGTCGCAGCTCGTCCTGGAGGAGGCGGGTCTTGAGCGGCCCATCACGGTGACCGCCGACCCCGCCCTGCTGCTCCGGCCCGGTGACAGCGGGGAGGAGCTGCTGAGGGCCGAGGCCGTGCCGCGCGGCGTGCGTCTGGTGGGCATGAGCGTGCGCGAGCCGGGGCGGGCCGCCACGGACCTCGACGAACACGGTTATCACCAGCTCCTCGCCCACGTCGGCGACTTCCTCGTCAACCGGCTGGACGCCCACGTCGTGTTCGTGCCCATGGAACGTGACGACATCCGCCACGCGCACGCCGTGGCGTCACACATGACTGACCCCAGTGCCTGCACGGTGCTGCGCGGCGCCTCCCGCCCGCAACAGGTCCTCGACATCGTCAAGCAGCTGGACCTGGCCATCGGGATGAGGCTGCACTTCCTCATCTTCGCCGCGCTCGCCGGCGTCCCCCTGCTCCCCCTGCCGTACGCGGGGAAGGTGTTCGATTTTGCCCAGCAGGTCGGCGCGCCCGCCCTGCGCGGGGTGGCGCGGGAGAACGTCGGCCTGCTGCTCGCCGAGGTGGACCGGCTCTGGGACGAGCGTTCCGCCCGGCAGGCCGAGACCGCGGCCCGGACCGCGGCCCTTCGGACGCGGGCCGACCGGACCGCCGAGCACTTCCTGGCCTACCTGGAGACCATCGCCCCACCGCCCGTGTCCGGCCCGCCGGCGAAACACCCGTCGGCCGGGCCCCGCCCGCTCCTGGCCCGGGAGGACCTGTGACCTATCTGATAGCGCCTCGCGTACCCCGGCGCGTCGACCTGCCCGCACGCCAGGCTCTGCACGGGGGCAGCACGCAGGTGCTGGTCGTCGGCGGCGGGCCGGCAGGCATCGGGGCGGCCATCGGCGCCGCCAACGCGGGCGCCCAGGTCATCCTGGTGGAGCGGTACGGCTTCCTCGGCGGCAATGCCACCGCCGCGCTGGTGATGCCGCTGATGAGCTTCCACAACGAGGTCAAGCAGGCCGTCGCGGGAGATACCGCCCGCCTGCTGCCACCCGACCACGGCGAGGGCGAACCGGTCGTGGGAGGTGTCCTGTGGATGCTGCTCGAGCAGCTGGTGCACGCCGGAGCGGCGATCCGCCCGTCGGTCGACACCGGCTACACGGTGCCGTTCGACGCGGAGCTGTTCAAGCTGGTCGTGTACGACCTGCTGGAGAAGCACGAGGTGCGCACCCTGTTGCACGCCTTCGCCTCGGGGGTCGTCCCGCTGCCCGACCGTGCCCGTGCGGTGTTCGAGACGAAGTCGGGGCCGGTCGTCATCGACGCCGACGTGATCGTCGACTGCACCGGCGACGGCGACATCGCCGCCGCGGCCGGGGCGCCCTACGAGATCGGCCGCCCCGAGGACGGCTGGACGCAGCCCATGACGCTGATGTTCCGCATGGTGCGTTTCGACCAGCAGGAGTTCGCCGGGTACGCCCGCGCCCATCCGGGCCAGTGGAAAGGCGTGCACGGGCTGTGGGACCTCGTCCGCGCGGCGACCGACGCCGGCGAGCTGGACCTGCCGCGCGAGGACATCCTCTTCTTCGCCACCCCCAATGACGGCGAAGTCGCGGTCAACTCCACCCGCGTCACCGAGGTGCTCGGCACCAGCGTCTGGGATCTCACCCGGGCCGAGTTCACCGCCCACCGCCAGATGGAGCAGATCTCCCGCTTCCTACGCAGCCGCGTACCTGGTTTCGAGCAGTCGTACGTGGTGCAGAGCGGCGTGCAGATCGGGGTCCGCGAGACCCGCCGGATCGCGGGCGAGTACGAACTCACGGGCGAGGACGTGCTGGGCGCACGCAAGTTCGACGACGCCATCGCCCGGGGCGCCTACCCGGTGGACATCCACAACCCGAGCGGCCGCGGCACCACGCTGCGGCGGCTGCCACGCGCAGAGTCGTACGACATCCCGCTGCGGTGCCTGATGCCCCGGGGCCTGGACAGGATTCTGGTCGCCGGCCGGTGCATCTCCGGCGACCATGTCGCCCACTCCTCGTACCGCGTGATGCCCATCTCGATGGCCACCGGGCAGGCCGCCGGCGTCTGCGCAGCCCTCGCGTCCACCCGGGGCACACTGCCCCGCGACGTCCCGGCCCCCACGGTCCAGCAGGAACTGCGCGCACAGGGCGCCAGCCTTCGGTGAGGTCCGTGCGTGATCACGCACGAGGCCTGCCGGCAAAGCAGAAACGGTGCGGCGGAAAACCGGCGCTCCTCGGCGTTGCCACCGGGACGTCGCCCTCGACTCCACACCTCCCCTTGTCGGCGAGGACGACAAGGGCCAAGACCTCAGCATCGGCACCACCACTGCACGACCTACCCTCGGCACTCCGGACAGCGGCCTGACACTGGCGCCCCCTCCTGGTTCAGGCCCGGTTCCCAGCGAGGCCGAGTGTGCCGAGAAGATCGAGAACGACGGCGGCTACACCGCCTACCTGACCCGGGGCGCCCGGTTCTGCGCACAGACCAAGGATGGACGCACGGCATCTGCGCACCGTGGCCGCCTCGACCGCCGGTCCTGTCCACATCGCCGTGACCGTGAGGGCCAGCCGAGCCGACATCCTTCAAGACCCGCCAAGACCCGCCGAAGTGGGCACCAGCTACGACCACGCCCTGCTAACGGCACCGGGCAGCATGCCAACTCTCTCTGATGGTTGCCAAGGCGGTGCGCCACGACGCTGAAACCATCACCTGCGGTGTCGCCGGTCCACGGCACCGCGGCCTCACGCGTCGGCGAACCGTGCAGGCAGCGGATGGGGACAGCCCCTTTACGAGCAGTGGGTGCGCGCCTGCTCGATGCCCGGTTCGGCACGGCGGAGGTCGAAGGTGG
>NZ_JBIALD010000029.1:0-103695 GCF_042873115.1 Streptomyces sp. NPDC005017
GATACGGTCCCTTGCGGGGGTTCTGGTGTCTGACGGCGGCCGCTGCGGGCGGACACCCCCCGCCCCGTCCCCTTGCCGCCGTACGCGGCTTCCCGCCGCCCGTCGCACGTCGCCTCGGGCCGCGCGCCGCCGCCGCGGGCATGCGTGCCGCCAGGGGCGGCACGGGTGGGCGGGGCGGCACCTCGTCGCGCCGAGTTGCGCACCGCCCCGCCCTTAGCCCCCACCGGGCGGTACGTCGCTGACGCCGGGCTGCGTAATGCCCCTGGCTGAGCGCGCACCGGGCGGGACCCCGTCGGCGTCGGGTCGCGCAGCGGCCTCGCGGCAGCGACGGGGCGTCGGAGGGACGGCTACTCGGCCGGGTGGACGCCTGCTCGGAGGAGGCCGTAGGTGTACGCGTCCTCCAGGGCCTGCCAGGACGCGGCGATGACGTTCTCGGCGACGCCGACGGTGGACCACTCCCCCGTACCGTCGGTCGTGGAGATGAGGACGCGGGTGGTCGACTGGGTGCCGTGGACGCCCTCGAGGATGCGGACCTTGTAGTCGACGAGGTCGAGCTTGGCGAGCTGGGGGTAGATCTTCTCCAGGCCGACCCGCAGCGCACGGTCGAGCGCGTTGACGGGGCCGTTGCCCTCGGCGGTGGCGACGATACGCTCCCCCTTGGCCCAGAGCTTGACCGTGGCCTCGTTGGCGTGGGTACCGTCGGGCCGGTCCTCGACGATGGCCCGCCAGGACTCGACCTCGAAGTAGCGCAGGGCCGCGCCCTGGGCCTCCGCGCGCAGGAGCAGTTCGAAGCTGGCGTCGGCCGCCTCGTAGGTGTAGCCCTTGAGTTCGCGTTCCTTCACGCGCTCGACCACCCGCCCGACCAGCGCGCGGTCGCCGCCGAGGTCCACGCCCAGTTCCTTGCCCTTGAGCTCGATGGACGCGCGGCCCGCCATGTCGGACACCAGCATCCGCATGGTGTTGCCGACCTGCTCGGGGTCGATGTGCTGGTACAGGTCGGGGTCGACCTTGATCGCGGAGGCGTGCAGGCCGGCCTTGTGCGCGAAGGCGGAGACGCCGACGTAGGGCTGGTGCGTGGAGGGGGTCAGGTTGACGACCTCGGCGATGGCGTGGGAGATGCGGGTCGTCTCGCGCAGCCGGCCCTCGGGCAGCACCTGCTTGCCGTACTTCAGTTCCAGCGCGGCGACGACCGGGAAGAGGTTGGCGTTGCCCACGCGCTCGCCGTAGCCGTTGGCCGTGCACTGGACGTGCGTGGCGCCCGCGTCGACGGCGGCGAGGGTGTTGGCGACCGCGCAGCCCGTGTCGTCCTGGGCGTGGATGCCGAGGCGGGCCCCGGTGTCGGCGAGGACGGTCGTCACCACGGCCTGGATCTGGGCGGGGAGCATGCCGCCGTTGGTGTCGCAGAGTACGACGACGTCCGCTCCGGCCTCCGAGGCCGTACGCACGACCTGCTTCGCGTACTCGGCGTTGGCGCGGTAGCCGTCGAAGAAGTGCTCGCAGTCGACGAAGACCCGGCGGCCCTGCGAGCGGAGGAAGGAGACGGTGTCCCGCACCATCTCCAGGTTCTCGTCCAGCGTGGTGCGCAGGGCCAGTTCCACATGGCGGTCGTGGGACTTCGCCACCAGGGTGACGACCGGGGCGCCGGACTCCAGCAGCGCCCTGACCTGGGGGTCCTCGGAGGCCTTGGCGCCGGCGCGGCGGGTCGAACCGAAGGCGACCAGCTGGGCGTTGCGGAAGGCGATCTCCTCCTGGGCGCGGGCGAAGAACTCCGTGTCCCTCGGGTTGGCGCCGGGCCAGCCGCCCTCGATGAAGCCCACGCCGAACTCGTCCAGGTGCCGTGCGATGGCCAGCTTGTCGGCGACGGTGAGGTTGATGCCCTCGCGCTGGGCGCCGTCGCGCAGGGTGGTGTCGAAGACGTGGAACGAGTCGTCGAGTTCGCTGGTTGCCGTCTCGGTCATGATCTCAGGGCTCCTGTTGTGGATCTTCGGTCTTACCGGAACAACCGGCTCCACCGTCCCCCCATGGTCCCTCGCGCTGGTGCTCCCCGGCTGCGGGTCGGCCAGAAAAGCGAAAAACCCCTCGCGGGTGCGAGAGGTCTGCGCGCGGGTCGAGGACGACGGTGTCCGCTCGTACCTGGTCGTACGGAGCGGTCACTGCGGACCGGCGCGCCTGCTGCCAATAATCATGGCGAACGAGAGCACGGGGGCAGTTTGGCACAGGGCGCCTCTGTGTGACCGGGGTGTCTCAGTATGCGAACCCCGCAGCTCGTTGTCCGGTGCCCCGGTCGTCCGTCGGCCGTGCCGGGTCGCGCCCGGTGGTGCGCTGCTTCCGGCCTACGGCAGCAGGCCCTCGCCCAGGAAGTCCTGGACATGGCCGAGGATCATCTCCCGGTCCGTGCCGCGCAGGCCGATGGCCACGTGGATGGAGAAGCCGTCCAGCAGGGCGCGCAGGCGGGCGGCGAAGCGGTCCGCGTCGACCGTGCGGAACTCGCCGCGTGACATGCCCTCGGCCAGCAGGGCCACCAGGTCGCGGTGCCAGACGCCCTCGATGGCGGACTGGCGTTCGCGGGCGTCGTCGGCGGCGTTCTGCGAGCGGTTCCAGACCTCCAGCCACAGCGTCCAGTGCGGGTCCCGGTGGCCGTCGGGGATGTAGAGGTCGACGAAGGCGTCCAGGCGTTCGCGGGCCGTCGCGGGGCGGGCCAGCAGCCGGCGCCTGTCGTCGCCGAGTCTGCTCTCGCTCCACTCCAGGGTCTGGAGCAGGAGTTCGTCCTTGGAGTGGAAGTAGTAGAGGAGGTGGCCGCTGCTCATGCCGACCTCGCGGCCGAGGGCCGCCATGGTGAGCTTCTCCAGACCGCGTTCGGCGATCATCTCCATGGCGGCGGACAGGACCTCCTCACGAGGCGGTGCGTTCTTCCGCGCGCGCGCCGCACCGGCCATCCGTGACTCCCTCACTGGCTCCTGGGCTGTTGCTGGGTGATGCAGTGGATGCCTCCCCCGCCCGCGAAGATCGTACGGGCGTCCACCAGGGTGACCGTGCGGTCGGGGAAGAGGCCGCGGAAGATCGCGGCGGCCACCTCGTCGTTCGGGTCGTCGAAGGCGCACAGGACGACGCCGCCGTTGCAGAGGTAGTGGTTGATGTAGGAGTAGTCGACCCAGTCGCCCTCCTCGTCCTTCAGGACGGTGGGCGCGGGGATCTCGACGACCTCCAGGGCGCGGCCCCGGGCGTCCGTCTCGCCGCGCAGGATCTCCAGGTACTCCCGGGAGCGGGCGTGGTCCGGGTGGGCCGGGTCCTGCTGGGTGTGCACGAGGACGGTGCCGGGCCGGGCGAAGGCGGCGACGATGTCGACATGGCCCTGGGTGCCGTACGTGCCGTAGTCGCCGGTCAGGCCGTGCGGGAGCCAGATCGCCTTGGTGGTGCCCAGCCTTGCGTGGATCTCCGCCTCGGCCTGTTCGCGGGTCCAGCCGGGGTTGCGTCCGGCGCCGAGCTGGACGGTGTCGGTGAGCAGGACCGTGCCCTCGCCGTCGACGTGGATGGCGCCGCCCTCGTTGACCAGGGGGCTGCTCAGCACGGGTGCCCCGGCCAGGTCGGCGACCTGGGCGGCGATCTTGGCGTCGTGCTCCCAGCGGGCCCACTCCTGGCCGCCCCAGCCGTTGAACACCCAGTCCACGGCGGCCAGTTCGCCCTGCTCGTCCGTGACGAAGGTCGGGCCGACGTCCCGCATCCAGGCGTCGTCGAGGTCGCGCTCCACCAACTCGATGTCCGGGCCGAGCAGTTCGCGGGCCGACTCGGCCTGGCCCGGGCCGTGCACGACCGTGACCGGCTCGAACGCCCTGACCGCGCGGGCGACTTGTGCCCATGCCGTACGGGCCCGGGTCAGCTCCCCCTCGTCGGTGAAGGTGGCGTTGGGGCCGGGCCAGGCCATCCAGGTGCGTTCGTGCGGAGCCCACTCGGGGGGCATGCGGTAGGTCATCGGAGGTCCTAGAGGAAGTAGAGGCGGTTGAGGGCGACCGAGTCGGCGGCTTGGGAGCGGAGGGGTTCGCCGTCGAGGGTGACGAGGCCGGTGTGCTGGTCGACGTCGACGTGTCCGGTGCGGGTGTTGTGCAGCAGGTCGGCGGGGCCGATGCCGCGGGTGTGGTGGACAGGGACGCGGCGGCGGCGGGTGGGGAGGGTGTCGTGGCCCTGGTCGAGGGCGGCGCGGGCGACGAAGGCGACGGAGAGGTCGGCGGGGGCGGCTCCGTGGGCGCCGAACAGGGGCCCGAGGACGAGGGGTTCGCAGGTGTCGGTGGCCGCGCCGGGGTCGCCGGTGACGCCGTAGGCGGGGAAGCCGGCCTTGAGGACGAGCTGCGGTTTGGCGCCGAAGTACTCGGGGCGCCACAGGACGATGTCGGCGAGTTTGCCGGTTTCGATGGAGCCGACCTCGTGGGCGAGGCCGTGGGCGACGGCGGGGTTGAGGGTGAGTTTGGCGATGTAGCGCAGGACGCGTTCGTTGTCGTGGCCGGTGCCGGGGTCGCCGAGTTCGGTCTTCATCTTCCCGGCCATGGCGAAGGTGCGGCGGACGGTCTCGCCGGCGCGGCCCATGCCCTGGGCGTCGGAGGAGGTGATGCCGATCGCGCCGAGGTCGTGCAGGACGTCCTCGGCGCCCATGGTGGAGGCGCGGATGCGGTCGCGGGCCATGGCCGCGTCGCCGGGCAGGTCGGTCTTGAGGTCGTGGACGGAGACGATCATGCCGTAGTGCTCGGCGACGGCGTCCCGGCCGAAGGGCAGGGTGGGGTTGGTGGAGGAGCCGATGACGTTGGCGACGCCGGCCATCTTCAGGACGTTGGGGACGTGGCCGCCGCCGCAGCCCTCGATGTGGAAGGCGTGGATGGTGCGGCCGTCCAGGACGCTGAGGGTGTCCTCGACGGAGAGGCATTCGTTGAGTCCGTCGCTGTGCAGGGCGACCTGGACGTCGTGGTCCTCGGCGGTGCGCAGGGCGGTGTCCAGGGCCCGGGCGTGGGCGCCCATGTCCTCGTGGACCTTGAAGCCGCAGGCGCCGCCCTCGGCGAGGGCCTCCACCAGGGGTGCGGGGTGGGAGGAGGAGCCGCGGGCGAGGAAGCCGATGTTGACGGGCCAGGCGTCGAAGGCGCCGAACGCGTGGCCCAGGGCCCAGGGGGAGTTGACGCCGACGCCCCAGACGGGACCGAACTCCTGGCCGATGACCGTGGTGACGCCGGAGGCGAGGGAGGCTTCCATGATGCGCGGGGAGAGCAGGTGGACGTGGGTGTCGACGGCTCCGGCGGTCGCGATCAGGCCCTCGCCGGAGACGATGGAGGTGCCGGTGCCGACGACGACGTCCACGCCGTCGAGGGTGTCGGGGTTCCCGGCCCGGCCGATGGCGGAGATCCGGCCCTCGCGGATGCCGATGGACACCTTGCGGATGCCCTGGACGGCGTCGATGACGACGACGTTGCTGATCACGACGTCGCAGGTGTCGCGGACGGCCGCGGCCTTGAGGTGCAGTCCGTCGCGGGCGGTCTTGCCGAAGCCCGCGAGGAACTCGTCGCCCGGGTGCTGGGAGTCCGACTCGACCCGGATCACCAGACCGGAGTCGCCGAGGCGGACGCGGTCACCGGTTCTCGGGCCGTGGGTGGCGGCGTACTCGTGGGGGGTGAGGCGGCGGGCCTCGGCGGGGTGGCCTCCGGGGCGGCTCATCGGCCCGCCCCCTCTCCGGCAGCTCCCAGGTAGCCGCAGGCGGCGGCCCTGCGCAGGGCCTCCTCGCGGGCGCCGGGCGCGTCCAGCGGGCCGTCGACCAGGCCCGCGAAACCGATCGCGATCCGCGCGCCGCCGATCGGGACGAGCCCGACCTCGGCGCTCTCGCCGGGCCCGAAGCGCACCGACGACCCGGCGGGGACCGCCAGCCGCATGCCGTAGGCCCGGCCGCGGGCGAAGTCGAGGCGCGGGTTGGCCTCGAAGAAGTGGAAGTGCGAGGTCACACTGACCGGCACCGCCGCCGTGTTGGTGACGGTCAGCCGGACGGCCGGTTCCGGCTCGGCGTGCTCGGGCCCCGGCAGCAGGGCGCCCGGAGCCCCCTCGCCGAGGCTCCCGCCGAGGGGGTCGGTGACCACCGCCAGCCGGGAGCCGTCGTCGAAGACGGCCTCGACGTGCACCTCGGTGACCACGTCGGCGACACCCGGCAGCACGTCGTCCGGGCCCAGGACCGAACGGGCGGCCTCGACCGCCTCGGCCAGCCGTCTGCCGTCGCGGGCGGCCTCGCAGACGGTGTCCGCGATCAGCGCGGTCGCCTCCGGCACGTTCAGCCGCAGGCCCCTGGCCCGGCGGGCACGGGCCAGTTCCGCGGCCCCGAAGAGCAGCAGCCGGTCACGTTCCGTGGGGGTCAGTCTCATGACGCGGGCACCTCCTTGCCTTCCAGCAGTTAGAGCAACACTCTAAACATCAGGTTCCCGCGACGGAAACATTGACGTGCCAGCTTAGGGAACGTCACATTGAACGACACTCTAACTCTCAGGGTGGCTGATCAAGGGAGACCTGCCATGCCGATGGAACAGCGCGGAGTCGACACCATCCCCGACGAGGAACGCACCAGTGGTCCGCGTGATCTCGTCTCGATCCTGCTGGGGTCGAACCTGTGTCTGGGGGTGATCGTCTTCGGCTGGCTGCCGCCCTCCTTCGGGCTCGGCTGGTGGGCCTCGGTCAGCTCGATCGTGGCCGGTACGGTCGTCGGCATCGCGTTCACCGCGCCGCTCGCCCTGATCTCGCTGCGCACCGGCACCAACCTCTCGACCTCCTCCGGCGCCGAGTTCGGCGTGCGCGGACGGCTGATCGGCTCGGTCGTCGGTCTGCTGCTCGCCCTCGGCTACACCGCCCTGACGGTGTGGATCGGCGGTGATGTGACGGTCACCGTGCTCGGCCGGCTGTTCGGCCTGCCGCAGAGCGGGACGGCGTACACCGCGGTCTACGGCCTGCTCGCGGCGGCGACGGTCGCGGGCGCGGTCTACGGCTACCGGGTGCTGCTCGCCATGTCCCGTGTCCTGGCGGTGGGCATGACCGCCCTGCTGCTGCTCGGCGTGATCGCCTACGCCCCGGACTTCACCACGGGCGCGCTGCCCGAGGCGGGCGGCTATCTGCTGGGCGGTTTCTGGCCGACCTGGCTGCTGGCGGCGGTGGCCGCGGGTCTGTCCGGCCCGGTCGCCTTCATCACCCTGCTGGGCGACTACACCCGTTACATCTCACCGGCCCGCCACTCCTCGCGCACGGTCCTGCGCGCGACCTGGCTCGGCCTGTCCCTCGGCCTGCTGGTGCCGCAGTTGTTCGGCACCTTCACGTCCTACGCCGCCCGGGCCGCGCTCGACTACGCCGGGCCGCTCGCCGAGTCCGCCCCGTCCTGGTACCTGCTGCCGCTGCTGCTGGCCGCCTCGGCCGGTTCGGTCGGCAACGCGGGCCTGATGCTGTACTCCATGGGCCTCGACCTGGACGCCATCCTGCCGCGGCTGTCCCGCGCCCGTGCCACCGTCGCGGTCGCCGTGGTCGCCACGGTCTGTGTCTTCGCCGGGCACTTCGCCTGGGAGGCGCAGTCGGCGATGACGTCGTTCGTGCTGCTGCTGACCGCGATCGGCACGCCCTGGGCGGTCATCACCCTGATCGGCCACGTCCGTTGCCGCGGCGCGTACGACGCCGACGCCCTCCAGGTCTTCAACCGCCGCTCGCGGGGCGGGATCTACTGGTACCGGGGCGGCTGGCACCCCGCCGCGGCCCTGTCCTGGGCGCTCGGCGCCCTCGTGGGCGTGCTGGCGGTGGCGCTGCCCTCGTACGAGGGGCCGCTGTTGTCGCTGACCGGCGGCGTGGACTGCAGCTTCCTGCTGTCGGGGCTGGTCGGGGGCTCGGCGTACCTGCTGTCGACGCCGGCCCGGGAAAGCGGCGGGGCCGCCGTCGGCGCGAAGTCCGAAGCGGCGGCCCTGACGGTGACGGACTAGCCGAGCGGGTGCATCCAGCCGTGCTTGTCCTCGGCCTTGCCGCGCTGGATGTCGAGCAGGGCCTGGCGCAGTCGCATCGTGACCTCGCCGGGCTCGCCGTCGCCCTGGCGCCACTCGGCGCCGTCGGTCTTCACCGTGCCGACCGGAGTGATGACGGCGGCGGTGCCGCAGGCGAAGACCTCGGTGAGCGAGCCGTTCTCGCTGTCGGTCCGCCACTGGGCGAGGGAGACGCGCCCCTCCTCCGCCCGGTAGCCGAGGTCGCGGGCGACGGTGAGGAGGGAGTCGCGGGTGACGCCCTCCAGGATGGAGCCGGTGAGGGCGGGGGTGACGATGCGGTCGCCGTACACGAAGTACAGGTTCATGCCGCCGAGTTCCTCGACCCAGGTGTGCTCGACCGCGTCGAGGTAGCAGACCTGGTCGCAGCCCTTGGCCGCGGCCTCGGCCTGCGCGAGCAGGGACGCCGCGTAGTTGCCGCCGGTCTTGGCGTCGCCCATGCCGCCGGGGACGGCCCGGACGCGGTCCTGGGAGACCCAGATGGAGACGGGCTTCACGCCGCCGGGGAAGTACGCGCCGGCCGGGGAGGCGATCACCAGGAAGAGGTACTCGTTGGCCGGCTTCACCCCGAGGCCGACCTCGGTCGCGATCATGAACGGCCGCAGGTACAGCGACTCCTCGCCGCCGTGCGCGGGCACCCAGGACCGGTCCTGGCGCACGAGCGCGTCGCAGGCCTCGATGAACGTCTCGACCGGAAGCTCGGGCATGCCCAGGCGGCGGGCGGAGGACTGGAAGCGCAGGGCGTTCTTCTCGGGGCGGAAGGTGGCCACCGAGCCGTCGGGCCTGCGGTAGGCCTTCAGGCCCTCGAAGATCTCCTGCGCGTAGTGCAGCACGGTCGTGGCGGGGTCGAGGGAGATCGGCGCGTACGGGACGAGCTGGCCGTCGTGCCAGCCGCGGCCGTCCGTCCACTTGATGATCACCATGTGATCGGTGAAGTGGCGGCCGAACCCGGGGTTGGCCAGGATCGCCTCGCGCTCCGCGGCGGACAGCGGGTGGGCGGAGGGCTTCAGCTCGATCGTGGGCGTCGTCATCGGTAGGGTCCTTCGCTTCCTGGCAAACGGCTGGGCGGCGACCGGTCTTTCGGCCGGGGGTCCGGGGGTCGCCCCCCGGGAATGCAGCACCGGTTGTGGTGACGGGCCGCCCTCACGCCCGTACGGCCGTTTCCGGCCACTGCTAGGACGTCCGAGCTTTCCCGCATACCGCGGCTCCGCGTTCGATTATCGCGCGCGGGACGCCGTGGAAGAAAACCGCGTGAGTGCTGCCCAAGGGTTGATGGTGGCACCCGGCGGGGACATGCGAAAGCCGCCGGGTGCGGATGCGACCCGGCGGCTTCGACTTGGCCGTGGTGTCGAGCGCCGGGGTCAGCCGGTTACCCGTACGGCGAGGGCGTCGCCGATCTCGCTGGTGCTCCGGGCCGGCCTGCCGACACGTTCGGCGAGGTCGGAGGCGACGGCCTCCTCGATGCGGGCGGCCTCGGCGTCGTGGCCGAGGTGGCGCAGCAGCAGGGCGACCGACAGGACCGTGGCGGTCGGGTCGGCCTTGCCCTGGCCGGCGATGTCCGGGGCCGAGCCGTGGACCGGCTCGAACATGGACGGGAACTCGCCGGAGGGGTTGATGTTGCCGGAGGCGGCCACGCCGATGCCGCCGGAGACGGCCGCGGCGAGGTCGGTGACGATGTCGCCGAAGAGGTTGTCGGTGACGATGACGTCGAACCGCTCGGGCTGGGTGACCAGGTAGATGGTCGCCGCGTCGACGTGCATGTACTCGGTGGTGACCTCGGGGAACTCCTCGGCCACCTTGTTGAAGATGTTCGTCCACAGGTGGCCGGCGAAGGTCAGCACGTTGTTCTTGTGGATCAGCGCCAGCTTCTTGCGCGGGCGGGCCTGGGCGCGGGCGAACGCGTCACGGACGACCCGCTCGACACCGAACGCGGTGTTCACGGACACCTCGGTGGCGACCTCGTGCTCGGTGCCCTTGCGGATGGTGCCGCCGTTGCCGGTGTACGGGCCCTCGGTGCCCTCACGGACGACGACGAAGTCGATCTCCGGCTGGCCGGCGAGCGGGGTGGCGACGCCGGGGAGGAGCTTGGAGGGACGGAGGTTGACATGGTGGTCGAAGGCGAAGCGGAGCTTGAGCAGGAAGCCGCGCTCCAGGACGCCGGACGGCACCGACGGGTCGCCGATCGCGCCGAGCAGGATCGCGTCGTGCTGCTTGAGGGCGGCGAGGTCGGCGTCGGTGAGGGTCTCACCGGTGGCGTGGTAGCGCCGGGCGCCGAAGTCGTAGTCCTTGGTCTCCAGCTTCACGTCCTCGGGGAGGACGGCGGAGAGGACCTTCAGACCTTCGGCCACTACCTCCTGGCCGATGCCGTCACCGGGGATCACTGCGAGATCGATGCTGCGAGACATGCGGGCACCCTACTCTTCGTCCCATTCAATGACATACGGCGTCCGCCATCTGGACATTCGAACGAGGGTCGGAGGATGCTCCGGCAGGCTGAAATCCATCTCGTCGGACCACGTTCACCCGTATGTAGCAGCAGTGTCGCGAGCCGCTGGGAACTTCATCGACATGGCCGCATTTTCCAGGGGGACGTCCTCCGAACCCGCCGTACCCGACTTCGGCATTCCCGAGCCGCTCGCGCGCCGGATGACCATGGCGGAGCAGCACGAGTACCTGCGCGCGAAGATGACCCGGCGCCGCACGCTGGTGACCGCGGGCGCGGTCGCGAGCGGACTGCTCACCGGCTGCTCGACCGCCGACGCGGCCGACCGCCCGGCCCGCACGGCGACCCCGACCGCCCCGGCCTCCGCCACCTCGGCGGCCCCCGGCGCGGCGGTGACGCCGTTCGGCCGGCATCTCTCGTTCGGCGCGGACCCGCGCACCCAGATGCGGATCTCCTGGCAGGTGCCGGCCGCGGTACGGCAGCCGTACGTCCGGCTCGGCGCGCGCCCCGACGCGCTCGGCCAGCGGATCGACGCCGAGCTGCGCCCCCTGCACACCCCTGGCGTGGAGGGCGTGAGCCCGGAGGTCGAGCAGTACTACCTGCACGCGGCGCTGGACGACCTGCTGCCGGGCACGACCTACTACTACGGCGTCGGGCACGAGGGCCTCGACCCGGCCGACGCAGCGCTGCGCGCCTCGGTCGCGTCGTTCCGTACGGCGCCCGCGCTGCCCGAGTCCTTCGTCTTCACCGCGTTCGGCGACCAGGGCGTGGGCGACGGGGCGGCGGCCGTCGACCAGCAGCTGCTGCGTGAGCGGCCAGCCTTCCACCTGCACGCGGGCGACATCTGCTACGCGAACGCCAACGGCCGGGGCACCACGGCGGACGGCTACGACGCCGCGTTCTGGGACCAGTTCTTCCGGCAGAACGAGCCGGTCGCGCAGGGCGTTCCCTGGATGGTGACGACCGGCAACCACGACATGGAGGCCTGGTACTCCCCCGACGGCTACGGCGGCCAGCTCGCCCGCTTCTCGCTGCCGGACAGCGGCTTCGACCCGCGGCAGGCGCCGGGCGTCTACTCCTTCGTGTACGGCAACGTCGGCGTGGTCGCCCTGGACGCCAACGACGTGTCGTACGAGATCCCGGCGAACCTCGGCTACAGCGAGGGCCGGCAGACGGCCTGGCTGGAGCGCACGCTGCGCACGCTGCGGGCGGCGGAGGAGGTCGACTTCGTGGTCGTCTACTTCCACCACTGCACCTACTCCACCTCGGCGCACGCCTCCGACGGCGGGGTGCGCGCGGCCTGGCTGCCGCTGTTCGCGCGGCATCAGGTGGACCTGGTGATCAACGGGCACAACCACGTCTACGAGCGCACCGACGCCATCAGGGACGGCGCGGTCGGCCGGCGTGTGCCGATCGGCGGCTCCACCGACCCGTCGCGGGACGGCACGGTGTACGTCACCGCCGGCGGAGGCGGCCGCGATCCGTACGGCTTCCCGGTGGGCGCGAAGGACAGCTACGAGGGGCAGGTGAACGACGCCGAGTCCCTGGAGACCTTCCACTGGACGCGGTCGAGGCAGCCCAGCTCGGAGACGGTGGAGTGGTCCCGGGTGCGCTTCCGGGGCTTCTCCTACCTCTCGGTGGAGGCGGAGGGCGGCACGGCCCCGCGGCTGACGGTGTCGGCCCGCACCCACACGGGGCAGCGGATCGACCACTTCGAGGTGCGCCGCGGACGCGCTCACGCCTGAGCCCGGGGCACGGGTGCCGGGACGCGAGACGCGGACGCCTGGGACCGGAGCCCAGGTGCCGGGACAGCGAGGTGCGGCACGGACGCCGGGACCCGTCCCGTGGGTCACGGACGTCGGCGCCGCTCCTCCTGCGGGTGCGGCTCCCGGAGTCGGGGACGCGCCCGGCGCGGCGGCCGGGCGCGGGAAGGCTCGGTGGCCGGCGGCTCAGTGGCCGGTCGAGCCGCCGTTGTCGCGGCGGTCGAGGGCGCGCTGGAGGGCGGCGGCGGCCTGCTTGCGGTCGGTCTCGCTCGGGCGGGAGACGTGACGGACTCGGCGGCGGACGGTCGTCTCGGCCATGGGAAATCGACTCCTTCGGACATACCGGAGTGCACGGGGGCGGGTTTCGAGACGCCGGAGAGGGCGGGGAGCACTGGCCGCAGGGGTTGCCTGCACGGGGCCCGGCTCACGACCGCCGTTCGCTTGATCGAGCGAGTCGTTCGGCTCCTACAAAGCTAAGGGAGGAGCTCGCTTCTGTCTCCACAATTACTCGGACTTCCTACTATCTGAGACGGCGACCTCGGCCACCTGCGCTTTCACCTCTCCCGGATGCCCGGCGAAGGCCCCGGGCCCCGGGCGGCGGCGGGAAGGCCGCGGCGGAGGCGCCCCGTCAGAGCACATCCCCCTCGCGCCAGTCGAAGAGCAGTACGGCGTCGGGGTCGGCCGCGGCGACGGGTACGGGCCAGACGTAGGTGGAGCCCTCCTCGTCGGGCAGCCGGAGCGGGCCGTCGGGGCTCAGCGCGTGGACCGGGCCGGACCAGGCCCGCCAGCCCCGGCTCTCGTACAGCGGGGCGCCCTCGTCGCTCGCCGACAGGGCGCCCAGGTCGTAGGCGCGGGTGATGACGCCCTCCAGCGCGTCCATGACCCGGCCGCCGAGACCGGTGCGGCGCACGTCCCGCCGTACGGCGACGCCCTCGACGTACCCGGTCCGCAGCCAGCGCGCGCCGAGCCGGACGCGGCGCATGACCACCGCGCCGTGCGCGGCGAGCCCGTGCTCGTCGTGCACCAGGGCGTGCATGCCGCCGAGCGTGTGCTCCCAGTCCTCGTCGCCGAGATCGCCGTCGAAGGCGTCGTACAACATGCCGCGCACGGCGAGGAGTTCGGCGGGGGCCAGGTCGCTGGTGTGTGCGGTGCGCAGGGTCACCGCGTCAGTATCGGCCGGGCCCCGGCCCCGCGCCGTGCATGTCAGGCGTGCCGCATCCAGACGTTGGGCTCGTGGTACACCCCGCTGTCGGCGTTCCGGTCGACGCGCAGGAGGCTCAGTCCGCCGGGGATGACGTACTCGCCGGAGATCGGCAGCCTCAGGCCGGTCCACTTCTCCCACTCGGCGACCGTGCCGGTCATCGTCTGCGACGCGGGCGCGGCGGCGAGGATCTCCGCGCCGAGGCGTTCATGGGTGCGGATCCAGGGGTCGAGATGGGTGCCGTCGTCGCGGCGCCGGTCCATGAAGCTCTCGATCGGTGTGATCGCGTACTGCTCCTTCGCGGTCGGGCGCACGGGCGCGAGGACCCGGGTGAGCCCGGCCCCCTCCGCGGCCCGGCGCAGCGCCAGGAGCGCCTCCCCGCCGAGCCCCCGCCCCTTGAGCGAGGGGGTGACGACGGCCCCGCAGATCACGAACGTGTCCGGTTCCAGGCCCTGTTCACGCCCCTCGACGGCCCGCGCGAGGGCGTCGGTGTAGCCGCCGGGCAGGTCGCCGACCGTGCCGTCCCAGCGCAGCGGCACGCCCCAGCCGCCCGCGACGGGGACGTCCCGTTCGTCGACGAGCAGCAGATCGAACCCCGCGAAGTACTCCCTGACCCGGCCTATGTACCGCTTCACCGTCCGGTCCGCGGTGATGAACTCCGGGAACCCCCCGCCGAACAGCTCCGCGAGCCGCTCCTCCGCCCAGGTACGCGCGTCGGCGCGTTCGCTTGTGAGTCTCACGCCCCGTTCCTACCACACTCGATCTTCACTCTAACCATTAAAAGTCTCTTGACTGGTTAGGCGCAGTTGGGTCAGGATGCCGTCATGACCACTCACCGGGTTCACCACCGCTCCACGACCGTCCGCGGGCACGAGATCCACTACCGCGTGGCGGGGCCCGAGGACGCGCCCGTGCTTCTGCTGCTGCACGGCTTCCCCAGCAGCTCGCACATGTTCCGCGACCTGATCCCGCTGCTCGCCGACCGCTACCGGGTGATCGCCCCGGACCACCTCGGCTTCGGCCGCTCGGCGACGCCGTCCGCCGCGGAGTTCGGCTACACCTTCGACGAACTCGCCTCGGTCACGGACGAGTTCACCGAGCAACTGGGCCTGAAGCGGTACGCGCTGTACATCCAGGACTACGGCGCCCCGATCGGCCTGCGTCTCGCCCTGGCCCACCCGGACCGGGTCACCGCGATCGTCACGCAGAACGGCAACGCCTACGAGGACGGTCTCGGCGCCGAGGCCTGGGCGCCGGTACTGGCGCTGATCGCCGAGCGGACCCCGCGGACCGAGGCGGCCGTGCGGGAGATCTACACCCTCGACGGGGTCAGGTGGCAGTACCTGCACGGCGTCCCGGAGGACCAGCACGACCTGGTCAGCCCGGACGCCTACGAACGGGACGCCGCCGAGGTGGCCCGCCCCGGCCAGGCCGAGATACAGCTCGACCTGATCTCCGACTACGGCTCCAACTTCGCCCTGTACCCGGCCTTCCACGCGTACTTCCGCGAGACCCAGGTGCCGCTGCTCGCGGTCTGGGGCGGCCACGACCAGATCTTCGTCCCGGCCGGGGCGCTCGCCTTCCAGCGGGACCTGCCGAAGGCCGAGATCCATCTGCTCCCGACCGGCCACTTCGCCCTGGAGACGCACGCGGCACAGATCGCCGGCCTGATGCGTGACTTCCTCGGCCGCAACGTGGCGGAGTGAGGGCGCCCGGCCCGGTCCCCGGCCGCGTCCCGGCGGGGGATCCCCCACACGGCTGATCCTCCGCGCGGTGCCCGACATGCGGCTGCCGCGAGGGGAACAGGTGACCTCATGAACGACACGGACAAGGTGTTTCTCGAAGGCGGCCCGGACGACCTCCCCGAGCGGATCGTCCCGGTACCGGCCCCAGGCCCCGATGTGAAGATCGAGGTCCGCAACGGCTACGAGCACTTCCGCCCGACCTCGCGCACGGCGGACACCCCCACGGGCAGTCTCCCCGTGTACGAGTGGTGGGAGCGCACGGAAATGCCCGGCTGAGGGGCGTCGCGGCCCCCAGGGACGAACGGCGGCCGGCACCACGCCGGCTCGGTGCGTGACGGCCGGGCCCCGGGAATGACACCGCCCCCGGTCCGGAGGGGGGATCCGGAGCGGGGGCGGGGTTCACGGGGCCGCGCGCGAGGCGCGGCGGGCGGGGTGTCAGCCCATGTGCGGGTAGGTGTAGTCGGTGGGCGCGACCAGCGTCTCCTTGATGGCGCGGGTCAGCGTCCAGCGCATCAGGTTCTGCGGGGCACCGGCCTTGTCGTTGGTGCCGGAGGCACGGCCGCCGCCGAAGGGCTGCTGGCCGACGACGGCACCGGTCGACTTGTCGTTGATGTAGAAGTTGCCCGCGGCGTAGCGCAGCTTCTCCATCGTGTAGGCCGCCGCCGCGCGGTCGCCGGAGATGACCGAGCCGGTGAGGGCGTAGTCGGACGCGGACTCCATCTGGGTCAGCATCTCGTCGTACTTGTCGTCCTCGTAGACGTGGACCGCGAGGATCGGGCCGAAGTACTCGGTCGTGAAGACCTCGTTCTCCGGGTCGGTGCACTCGATGACGGTCGGGCGGACGAAGTAGCCGACCGAGTCGTCGTAGGAGCCGCCCGCGACGATCGTGCAGGTCGGGTCCTGCTTCGCGCGGTCGATGGCGGCCTTGTTCTTGGCGAAGGAGCGGTCGTCGATGACGGCGCCGATGAAGTTCGACAGGTCGGTGACGTCACCCATGGTGAGGTAGTCGACCTCCGCGGCGAACTCCTCCTTGAAGCCGGAGTTCCAGATCGACGCCGGGATGTAGGCACGCGAGGACGCGCTGCACTTCTGGCCCTGGTACTCGAAGGAGCCACGGGTGAGGGCCGTCTTCAGGACCGCGCGGTCGGCCGAGGGGTGGGCGACGACGAAGTCCTTGCCGCCGGTCTCGCCGACCAGACGCGGGTAGGAGCGGTACTTCTCGATGTTCTGGCCGACCGTCTTCCACAGGTACTGGAAGGTCTTGGTCGAGCCGGTGAAGTGGATGCCGGCCAGGTCGCGGTGGTTCAGGGCGACCTCGGAGACGGCGATGCCGTCGCCGGTGACGAGGTTGATGACGCCCTTGGGCAGGCCCGCCTCCTCCAGCAGCCGCATCAGCAGCACGGCGGCGTGGGTCTGGGTCGGGGACGGCTTCCAGACGACCACGTTGCCCATCAGGGCCGGGGCGGTCGGCAGGTTGCCCGCGATGGCCGTGAAGTTGAACGGCGTGATCGCGTAGACGAAGCCCTCCAGCGGGCGGTGGTCCAGCCGGTTCCACACGCCCGGCGAGTTGGCCGGGGGCTGCTCGGCCAGGATCTGGCGGGCGTAGGCCACGTTGAAGCGCCAGAAGTCGACGAGCTCGCACGGGGTGTCGATCTCGGCCTGCTGGGCGGTCTTGGACTGGCCGAGCATGGTGGAGGCGGCCAGCGTCTCGCGCCAGGGGCCGGCCAGCAGCTCGGCGGCGCGCAGGATGATCGCCGCGCGGTCGTCGAAGGACATCGCGCGCCAGGCCGGGGCGGCGGCCAGGGCCGCGTCGATGGCGTCCTGCGCGTCCGCCTGCGTGGCGTTGCGGTAGGTGCCGAGGACGGCCTTGTGGTTGTGCGGCTGCACGACCTGGAAGAGCTCGCCGCCGCCCATCCGCTGCTCGCCGCCGATGGTCATCGGCAGGTCGATCGGGTTCTCGGCCAGCTCCTTGAGCTTGACCTCCAGGCGGGCGCGCTCGGGAGAGCCGGGGGCGTAGCCGTGCACCGGCTCGTTGACGGGGGTGGGGACCTGGGTCACAGCGTCCATGAGATCCGTAACTCCTTGTACGTGAGCGGGTGGTGGGCTCAGCCCTTGCTGACCATGGAGCGCAGGAAGAACCGCAGGTTCGCGGGCTTCTCGGCGAGGCGGCGCATGAAGTAGCCGTACCAGTCGGTGCCGTAGGCGGTGTAGACGCGCATGCGGTGGCCCTCCGCGGCCAGCCGCAGGTGCTCGTCGCTGCGGATGCCGTACAGCATCTGGAACTCGTACTCGTCGGGCTTGCGTCCGGCCTTGCGGGCGAGTTCCTGGCCGATGGAGATCAGGCGCGGGTCGTGGGACCCGATCATCGGGTAGCCCTCGCCGTCCATCAGCGTCTTCAGGATGCGGACGTACGCCTTGTCGATCTCCTGCTTGTTCTGGTACGCGACCTCGGCGGGCTCCTTGTAGGCGCCCTTGACGATGCGCACCCGGCTGCCGTTGCCGGCGAGCCGGCGGGCGTCGGCCTCGGTGCGGAAGAGGTAGGCCTGGATGACGCAGCCGGTCTGCGGGAAGTCCTTCCGCAGCTCGTCGTGGATGGCGAACATCGAGTCGAGGGTGGTGTGGTCCTCGGCGTCCAGGGTGACCGTGGTGCCGATCGCGGCGGCGGCCTCGACGACCGGGCGGACGTTGGCGAGGGCCAGTTCGTGGCCGCCCTCCAGCGCCTGGCCGAACATGGACAGCTTCACGGACATCTCGACGCGCTCACCGAGGTCGAGGCCCTTCAGGCGCTCGATCAGCTCCAGGTAGGCGTCCCGGGCGGCGGTGGCCTGCTCCGGGGTGGTGATGTCCTCGCCGACGACGTCCATGGTCAGCTCCAGGCCCTTGGCCGTGAGCTCCGAGACGATCGGGACGATGTCGGCCACGGTCTCGCCGGGGATGAACCGGTCGACGACCTGCTTGGTGACCGGGGCCGCCGAGATCAGGCGTCGCATCCGGTCGCTGCGCGACGCGGCGAGAATCACGGGACCCAGCACGGGGCACCTCCACAGAACAGCCGAAACGGGCCGCATCCCTACGAGTCGGGTACGGCACGGAGAACCACCGTGAAACCTAAGGATCTCTCCGATCGTCGGCCATCGACAGCTGTCACGCATCCCTGCCGCAGATCTCAGACAGATGTATGAAGAGACCTCGGACGTGAGGCAGAATGCCCGGGTGACGCCGGAATTCAAGGGTGACTACCAGGAGCTCGTCGACGAGATCTCCGAGCTCCTCGGCGCGCCCGCGACGCTGGAGAACCGGGACTTCGAACTGATCGCCTTCGGGACCTACGACAGCGAGGACGCCCTCGATCCGTCGGCCCTGGACCCGGTCCGCACCCGGTCGATCCTGACGCGGCGCTCCACGGCGGCGGTGCGGGAGTGGTTCGAGGGCTTCGGCATCACGCGGGCGACCGGTCCGGTACGCATCCCGCCGACGCCGGAGGCGGGCGTCTACCGGGGGCGGATCTGCCTCCCGGTGCGCCACCGGTCCGTGGTGCTCGGCTACGTCTGGCTGCTGGACGACGACCCGGGGCCGACGGACGCCCAGCTGACGGCCGCCATGCAGGTGAACGCCCGGATCGGCGCGCTGCTCGCGGACGAGGCGCAGCACGGGGCGGATCTGACGCGGGAGTTCCGCGCGGTGCTCACCGCGGAGCGGGGCTGGCAGCAGGACATGGCGGTGGCCGCGCTGCGGACGGCGCTGGGGCCGCGGGGCGAGGGGACGCACGCGGTGCTCTGTGTCGCGCCCTGGCCGTCGGCCGACCCGGACGACGCGCCGTCGGCGCGCACGGTGCCGCACGCGACGGCCCTGTGCACCCTCCCGTGGGGCGCCGCGGAGCACGCTCTGGCCGTCCTGGTCCGGTTGCGCTCGGCGGACGTGCACGTCCCGGCGCAGGCGGCGGCGCAGCGGCTGCTGCCGGAGGGGGCCCGTACGGCGGCCGGGATCGGTGAGCCGCGCGCCGGCCTGTCGGGCCTGGCCGCGTCCTGGCAGGAGGCCTCGGCGGCGGCGCGGGCGGTGCGGGCGGAACCGCGCCTGGGCCCGGTGGCCGAGTGGTCCGGCATCGGGCCGTACCGGCTGCTGACCGCGCTGCCCGCGGACGCCGGCCGGGACGCCTCTGTGGCTCCGCTCCTCTCCCCCGCCCAGCGGGAGCTGGCCCGCACGGCGGAGACCTATCTGGACAACGCCGGCCAGGCCGCCCGCACGGCCGCCGCCCTGGGCATCCACCGGCAGACCCTGTACTACCGGCTCTCCCGGGTGGAGGCGCTCACCGGCCTGGACCTGGACGACGGGGAGGACCGGCTGCTGCTGCACATGGCCCTGAAGGCGGCGCGGCTCTGAGCCGGCCGGGCTCCCTCAGGCTCCTTCGAAGCCGGCGAGCACCTGGCGCAGCCCGCGGGTGAGCTGGGCCGCCTCGGGCGCGGTCTCCGGGTCGAAGGTCCACTGCATCAACAGGCCCGTCATCAGGGTCAGATAGAGGTAGCCCGTCGAGTCCACGGCTTCCTCCGTGACCTCCTCCTCGGGCACGCCGCTGAACAGGGCCACCATGCCGCGCGCGGCCTCCCGCTGGGCGCGGGCCAAGTGGCCGCGCAGTTCGGGCAGTCGGTCGCCCATGGCGACGATCTCCACGCTGAGCCGCCACAGCGAGCCGGACTCGCGCATGGTGCCGATGATGTTCGTCCAGACCTCCTGGAAGCGCTCCGGTGAGCCCGGCGCGCCCCGGACCTCGGTCACACCGCCTTCAAAGGCGGTCGACATTCCCTCGACGAGCTCGACGTAGGCCTGGGCGAGGAGGGCGTCCTTGGAGCCGTAGTGGTAGCCGATCGAGGCCAGATTGGTGCCCGACTCCTTGACGACGTCGCGCGCCGTGGTCCGCGCGAACCCCTTTTCCAGCAGGCAGCGCTTGGCGCCTTCGAGCAGATCCTCACGGTGTCCCATGGGCGTCACCCTACCGCCGGATCCATACAGCCGTCCCATACAGACGACTTATACAATCGTTCTAGACAGCCGTTTAATACGGCTGTACGTTGCGGGGCATGACGAATCCGACGAGCACCACCGCCTCCCCGAACTCCCGGGCCGGGCGCCGCGAATGGACCGCCCTCGCCGTGCTGATGCTGCCGCTGCTGCTGGTCTCGATGGATGTCTCGGTGCTCTACTTCGCGATCCCCTCGATCAGCGCGGACCTCGCACCCACCGCCATCCAGCAGCTGTGGATCTTCGACATCTACGGCTTCGTGCTGGCGGGCCTGCTGATGACGATGGGCTCGCTCGGCGACCGGATCGGGCGCCGCCGGCTGCTGCTGACGGGCGCGGTCGCCTTCGGCGCCGCCTCACTGGTCGCCGCCTACGCGAACAGCGCCGAGACCCTGATCGCGGCCCGCGCGGTGCTCGGCATCGCCGGCGCGACCCTGATGCCGTCGACCATGGCCCTGGTGCGCACGATGTTCACCGACCCGGGGCAGCGCGCGAAGGCCGTCGGCGTGTGGTCCGGCGTGATGACGGGCGGTATCGCGCTCGGCTCGGTGATGAGCGGACTGCTGGTCGAGTACTTCTGGTGGGGTTCGGTCTTCCTGGTCAACCTGCCCGCGATGGCCCTGCTCCTGGTCCTCGGTCCGATGCTGCTGCCGGAGTCCAGGGACCCCTCCCCCGGCCGCTTCGACTGGCCGAGCGTCCCGCTGTCGATGGCCGCGCTGCTGCCCGTGATCTACGGCCTGAAACTGTTCGCGGGCGTCGGCTGGAACACCCGCTCCGTCGTGTGCGTCACCGCCGGCCTGCTCTTCGCCGCCCTCTTCGTCCAGCGCCAGCGCACCGCCGCCTCGCCGATGATCGACCCGGCGCTGCTGCGCGGCCGCGGCTTCACGCCCGCCGTCGTGCTGAACCTGATCGCCGCGCTGGCGATCATGGGCTCGGCGTACTTCACCACGCAGTACCTCCAGTCGGTGCTCGGCAAGAGCGCGCTGGAGGCGGCGCTGTGGGGCCTGCTGCCCTCGGTGCCGATCGGTGCGGCGGCGCCGGTCGCCGCCCTGCTGGTGCAGAAGGGCGTCAACCGTGCCTACGTCGTGGGCTCCGGCTTCGCCGTCACCGGCTGCGGCTTCGGACTGCTGACGCTGGCCGGGACCGACTCGCTGGCGCTGCTGCTGACCGCCTGCGCGGTGCTCGCCGCCGGCTGTGTCGTGGTGATGTCCCTGATCACGGATCTGGCCCTGGGCGCCGCCCCGGTGGAGAAGGCGGGCTCCGCCTCCTCCCTGCTGGAGACGGGCGCGGAGTTCGGAGGCGCACTGGGCATGGCGGTCCTCGGGTCCATCGGCGCGGCCGTCTACCGCCACGAGATCCCGGCCTCGGCGCCGGAGACCGCCCGGGAGACGCTGGGCGGCGCCCTGACCGTCGCCGACGACTTCCCCGGCCTGGCCACGGCCGCCCGGGAGGCGTTCACCAGCGGCATGAACGCGGCGGCGGTCGGCGGGGCCGTGCTCGTCGCCGGGGCGGCCGTACTGGCGACGGTGACACTGCGGCGGGTGACCGTGCGGGAGACCCCGGCCGAGGAGCGGGAACCGGCCGCCGTCTGAGGCGGGTCCGGAGAGGACCGACGACGCGGAACGCCGGCCGGGCCGGGACCCGCAGGGGTCCCGGCCCGGCCGGCGTTCCTCACCTCGTGAGGGCTCAGACCAGGTTGACCGACCGGGCCGACGTGGCGCCGATCTCCGCGGACACCTCGGACAGCACGGCGGAGGGCACGGTGTCGTCCACGGTCAGCACGGCCAGCGCCTCGCCGCCGACCGCGGCACGGGCGACCTGCATGCCACCGATGTTGA
Organism: Streptomyces sp. NPDC005017; assembly: GCF_042873115.1. Lineage (NCBI taxonomy): Bacteria > Bacillati > Actinomycetota > Actinomycetes > Kitasatosporales > Streptomycetaceae > Streptomyces > Streptomyces sp. NPDC005017. Next base: position 22,031 of record NZ_JBIALD010000029.1, read on the forward strand.
TGCCCGCCTCGCCGAGGATGCGGCCGACGGTGCCGACGACGCCGGGACGGTCCTCGTAGCGCAGGACGACCATGTGGTCGGCGAGCGCGAGGTCCACGTCGTAGTCGCCGACGGCGACGATCTTCTGAAGGTGCTTCGGGCCGGCCAGGGTGCCGGAGACGGAGACCTCCTCGCCGGTGCCGAGCGTGCCGCGCACGGTGACGACGTTGCGGTGGTCCGGGGACTCCGAGCTGGTCGTCAGACGCACCTCGACACCGCGCTCCTGGGCGAACAGCGGGGCGTTGACGTAGGAGACCGTCTCGTCGACGACGTCCTCGAAGACACCCTTGAGCGCGGAGAGCTCCAGCACCTTCACGTCGTACTGGGTGATCTCGCCGTAGACCTCGACGTCGAGGCGGACCGCGACCTCACCGGCGAGCGCGGTGAAGATGCGGCCGAGGCGCTCGGCGAGCGGCAGGCCCGGCTTGACGTCCTCGGCGATGACACCGCCCTGGACGTTCACCGCGTCCGGGACCAGCTCACCGGCGAGCGCGAGGCGCACCGAGCGGGCGACGGCGATACCGGCCTTCTCCTGCGCCTCGTCGGTGGAGGCGCCGAGGTGCGGGGTGGCGACGACCTGGTCGAACTCGAACAGCGGGGAGTCCGTGCAGGGCTCCTTCGCGTACACGTCGAGGCCGGCACCGGCGACCCGGCCCTCCTTGAGGGCGGAGTACAGCGCCTCCTCGTCGACGATCCCGCCGCGCGCGGCGTTGACGATGCGCACGCTCGGCTTGACCTTGCGCAGCGCCTCGTCGCCGATCAGACCGACCGTCTCCGGGGTCTTCGGCAGGTGGACCGTGATGAAGTCGGAGACCTCGAGCAGCTCGTCCAGCGAGAGCACCTTCACACCCATCTGGGCGGCGCGCGCGGGCTGGATGTAGGGGTCGTAGGCGACGACCTTCATCCCGAAGGCGGACATGCGCTGGGCGACGAGGGCGCCGATGCGGCCGAGGCCGACGACGCCGAGGGTCTTCTCGGCCAGCTCCACGCCGGTGTACTTGCTGCGCTTCCACTCGCCGTTCTTCAGCGCGGCGTTGGCCTGCGGGATGTGGCGGGCGGTGGCCACGAGGAGACCGCAGGCCAGCTCGGCGGCGGTCACGATGTTCGAGGTCGGGGCGTTGACGACCATCACGCCGGCCTTGGTGGCGGCGGAGACGTCCACGTTGTCCAGGCCGACGCCGGCTCGTGCGACGACCTTCAGCTTGTTCGCGGCGGCGATCGCCTCGGCGTCGACCTTGGTGGCCGAGCGGATCAGGATCGCGTCCACGTCGGCGATGGCCGGGAGCAGCTCGGCGCGGTCGGCGCCGTTGCAGTGGCGGATCTCGAAGTCCGGGCCAAGCGCGTCCACGGTCGCGGGCGACAGCTCTTCAGCGATGAGTACGACAGGTTTCGAGCTCACGTGAGTCCTCACAAGTCCAATGCATGCGGACGGCCGTCCCGACGGCCGCAGGCGGAGGAGGGGGCTAGTCGCGTGGAGACGCACGACGCTGTGGGCCTGACGCGTATGTTGTGCAGCAGTGTAGTAGCGCCACGAGATGCGTACTTCGCCTGTGCGGAAGGATCACCCGTCCGTGGCTGGACGGGTTGGACAACGGGGCCGGAGCTCAGTGCCCCGGCCCCGTCCTCATGAGGCTCAGGCCTCCTCGTCGACCCAGCTCATCAGCTTGCGCAGCTGCTTGCCGGTGGTCTCCAGCAGGTGCTCGGAGTCCTGGCTCTTGTACTCGTTGTACTTCTTCAGACCGCCGTGGTACTCGTCCATCCAGTTCTGGGCGAAGGTGCCGTCCTGGATCTCCTCGAGGACCTTCTTCATCTCGGCCTTGGTGGCGTCGGTGATCACTCGCGGGCCGGTGACGTAGTCGCCCCACTCGGCGGTCTCGGAGACCGACCAGCGCATCTTCTCCAGGCCGCCCTCGTACATGAGGTCGACGATCAGCTTCAGCTCGTGCAGGCACTCGAAGTAGGCGATCTCCGGCTGGTAGCCCGCCTCGACCAGGGTCTCGAAGCCGGCCTTGACCAGGGCGGAGGTGCCGCCGCAGAGCACGGCCTGCTCGCCGAACAGGTCGGTCTCGGTCTCCTCGGTGAAGGTCGTCTTGATGACCCCGGCGCGGGTGCCGCCGATGGCCTTGGCGTACGACAGGGCCAGCTCGAAGGCGTTGCCGGTGGCGTCCTGCTCGACGGCGGCGATCGCGGGGACGCCGCGACCCTCCTCGTACTGGCGGCGGACCAGGTGGCCCGGGCCCTTCGGGGCGACCAGGGCGACGTCGACGCCGGCCGGGGGCTTGATGAAACCGAAGCGGATGTTGAAGCCGTGCGCGAAGAACAGCGCGTCGCCGTCGTTGAGGTTCGGGGCGATGGACTCCTCGTAGACCTGGGCCTGGATCGGGTCCGGGATGAGGATCATGATGACGTCGGCCTCGGCGGCGGCCTCGGCCGGGGTCACCACGCGCAGACCCTGCTCCTCGGCCTTGGCCTTGGACTTGGAGCCCTCGTGCAGACCGACGCGGACGTCGACACCCGAGTCACGGAGCGACAGCGCGTGGGCGTGGCCCTGGCTGCCGTACCCGATGACCGCGACCTTGCGGCCCTGGATGATGGACAGGTCGGCGTCGGCGTCGTAGAACAGCTCGGCCACTTTGGGTTCTCTCCTTGGGTGCAGGTGTTGCGTCCCACCGTATGACGGTGAGGGGAGGGGAAGTCTCGGGGTCTCGGTATACGGGCGGCCGGTGTCCCCCGGCCGCCCGAATCCGGCTTAGGCCGACCGGTCGAGGGCGCGCAGCGACCGGTCGGTGATCGAGCGGGAGCCGCGGCCGATCGCGATCGTGCCGGACTGGACCAGTTCCTTGATGCCGAAGGGCTCCAGCATCTTCAGCATGGCCTCCAGCTTGTCGCTGGAGCCGGTGGCCTCGACGGTGACGGCCTCCGGGGAGACGTCGACGGTCTTGGCGCGGAACAGCTGGACGATCTCGACGATCTGGGAGCGCGTCTCGTTGTCGGCGCGCACCTTCACCAGAACGAGTTCACGGGCGACGGCCTGCGAGGGCTCCAGCTCGACGATCTTCAGCACGTTGACGAGCTTGTTGAGCTGCTTGGTCACCTGCTCCAGCGGCAGGTCCTCGACGTTCACCACGATGGTGATGCGGGAGATGTCGGGGTGCTCGGTGACGCCGACCGCGAGCGAGTCGATGTTGAAGCCGCGACGGGAGAACAGCGCGGCGATCCTGGCCAGGATGCCCGGGGTGTTCTCCACCAGGACGGAGAGCGTGTGCTTGGACATGTTCTGAACTCGCCTGTCTCTCAGTCGTCTTCGTTGTCGCCGAAGTCGGGGCGGACGTCCCGGGCGGCCAGGATCTCGTCGTTGGAGGTGCCGGCGGCGACCATCGGCCACACCATGGCGTCCTCGTGGACGATGAAGTCGACGACGACCGGACGGTCGTTGATCGAGTTGGCCTCCTCGATGACCTTGTCCAGGTCCTCGGGGGACTCGCAGCGGATCGCGTGGCAGCCCATGGCCTCCGACAGCTTCACGAAGTCGGGGACGCGGGTGCCGCGGGCCTCGGGGTTGACGTCGTCCGGGCCCGAGTGCAGGACCGTGTTGGAGTAGCGCTGGTTGTAGAACAGCGTCTGCCACTGGCGGACCATCCCGAGGGCGCCGTTGTTGATGACGGCGACCTTGATCGGGATGTTGTTCAGGGCGCAGGTGGTGAGCTCCTGGTTGGTCATCTGGAAGCAGCCGTCGCCGTCGATCGCCCAGACGGCCCGGTCGGGCGCGCCGGCCTTGGCGCCCATGGCGGCCGGGACGGCGTAGCCCATGGTCCCGGCGCCGCCGGAGTTCAGCCAGGTGGCGGGCTTCTCGTACTGGATGAAGTGCGCGGCCCACATCTGGTGCTGGCCGACGCCCGCGGCGAAGATCGTGCCCTCGGGGGCGAGCTGTCCGACGCGCTCGATGACCTGCTGCGGGGACAGCGAGCCGTCCTGCGGCTGGTCGTAGCCGAGGGGGTAGGTGTCGCGCCAGCGGGACAGGTCCTTCCACCACGCGCTGTAGTCGCCCTGGTGGCCCTCGCTGTGCTCCTTCTGGACGGCCTGGACCAGGTCGGCGATGACCTCGCGGGCGTCTCCGACGATCGGCACGTCGGCGGCGCGGTTCTTGCCGATCTCGGCCGGGTCGATGTCGGCGTGGACGATCTTGGCGTACGGGGCGAAGCTGTCCAGCTTGCCGGTGACGCGGTCGTCGAAGCGGGCGCCGAGGGCGACGATCAGGTCGGCCTTCTGGAGCGCGGTGACGGCGGCGACCGAGCCGTGCATGCCCGGCATGCCCACGTGCAGCGGGTGGCTGTCGGGGAACGCGCCGAGCGCCATCAGCGTGGTGGTGACGGGCGCGCCGGTGAGCTCCGCGAGCACCTTCAGCTCGGCGGTGGCCTGCGCCTTGAGGACGCCGCCGCCGACGTAGAGGACGGGCCGCCTGGCACCGGTGATCAGCTTGGCGGCCTCGCGGATCTGCTTGGTATGCGGCTTGGTGACCGGGCGGTAGCCGGGCAGGTCCATGGTGGGCGGCCAGGAGAACGTCGTCCTCGCCTGGAGGGCGTCCTTGGCGATGTCGACCAGGACCGGGCCGGGGCGGCCGGTGGAGGCGATGTGGAACGCCTGCGCGATCACCCGCGGGATGTCCTCGGCCTTGGTGACCAGGAAGTTGTGCTTGGTGATCGGCATGGTGATGCCGACGATGTCCGCCTCCTGGAAGGCGTCCGTGCCGATCGCCTTGGAGGCGACCTGGCCGGTGATCGCCACCAGCGGCACCGAGTCCATGTGGGCGTCGGCGATCGGGGTGACCAGGTTGGTGGCGCCGGGGCCGGAGGTGGCCATGCAGACGCCGACCTTGCCGGTGGCCTGCGCGTAGCCGGTGGCCGCGTGGCCGGCGCCCTGCTCGTGGCGCACCAGGACGTGGCGCACGCGCCGGGAGTCCATCAGCGGGTCGTACGCGGGAAGGATCGCACCGCCGGGAATGCCGAATACGGTGTCGGCGCCGACCTCCTCGAGAGAGCGGATGAGGGACTGCGCGCCCGTGACGTGCTCGGGGGCGGACTGATGTCCTCCGGATCGGGGCCGCGGCTGCGGGTGATGGGCCCCGGTGGCCTGCTCGGTCATCGGCATTCTCTTCTCGATGCTGAGGGTTTTTGCGAGGTTTCGTGCGGTGTGCGGCTGTTGTACAGCTTGTCCTGTGCAACAAAAAACCCCTCGTGCCTAGAGGCAAGCGAGGGGAGCGCGCCGGGTGGGTGCACTGGGAGTTCCGGGTCGTCCGGACGTCACCAGTTTCAGCCGACGCGCTTTCCAAGTACGAGAATTCGGGTGCGCATGGAACTGACCCTCCCCCCGGCGCGCACGTGGTGTCAAGTGGGTGGGACGGGAGTCTCATTATGTGAGCGAAGGGCCGTCCCGCCTCCGAAGACGGTGGTCACTCCCTCGTAGCCGCGGCCTCCGCCGCCCGCGAACGCGGGCTCCACCGGACCGTGCGGCACCGGATAATGGCCGGAAGTCAGCGCCCGGCGCAGCCGGTACTCGTCCAGCGGCCCGGCGAAGGCCAGACCCTGCCCCTGCGTACAGCCCATCGAGCGCAGGGCGACGGCCTGTTCCGGCAGGTCCACGCCGTCGGCCACGGACTGGAGCCCGAGGTCGCCGGCGATGCGCAGCAGCCCGGCGGTGATCTTGTGCAGCCGCGCGGACTCGACGACGCCCTCCACGAGACTGCGGTCGAGCTTCAGTATGTCGACCGGAAGCCGCCGCAGGGCGGTGATCGCCGCGAATCCGTTGCCGAAGCCGTCCAGCGCGATCCGTACGCCGAGCCGCCTGAGGGCGGCCAGCCGCCGCTCCAGGTCGTCCAGCACCTTGAGGTCGGGATCGGACAGCTCGATCACCAGCGCGCCGGAGGGCAGTCCGTGACGGGTCAGCAGCGCCTCGACCGAGCTCAGCGGCAGCGAGCGGTCCAGCAGCCGCCGGGCGCTCATCCGCACGACGACCGGTACGGCGTGCCCCGTGCCGGTGCGCTCGGCGGCCTGCTCCACGGCCTCCTGGAGCACCCAGCGCCCCAGTTCGGCGGTCTTCTCGCTGTCCTCCGCGACCCGCAGGAACTCCGCCGGGGTGAACAGCACGCCCTGGGAGGACCGCCAGCGCGCCTGGGCCGCGACCGAGGTGATCCGGCCGTCCTCCAGCGACACCACCGGCTGGTGGAGCAGCGTGAACTCCCCGTCGTGCAGCGCGGCCCGCAGCCGTGTCGCCAGCTCCGCCTTGCGTACGACGTCCTGCTGCATCTGGGGTTTGTACAGCTCGACGCGGCCCTTGCCGGCCGACTTGGCGCGGTACATCGCCAGGTCGGCGTTGCGCAGCAGTTCGCCCGCGCCGAGGCCCGGCTCGGCGAAGGAGACGCCGATGGAGGCGGCGACCCGGACATCGTTGCCGTCGATGACGTACGGCTGCGACAGGGTCACCCTGAGGCGGTCGGCCAGCTCCATGATGTGGCGTTCGCGGGCCGCCCGGTCGCGGCCGCCGTCCCCGAGGATCAGGGCGGCGAACTCGTCGCCGCCGAGCCGGGCCGCGGTGTCGGTCTGCCGGACGGCGTCCTGGAGCCGGCGCGCGGCCTGGACGAGCAGTTCGTCCCCGGCCTGGTGTCCGATCGTGTCGTTGACGGCCTTGAAGCCGTCCAGGTCGATGAAGAGCACGGCCGTGCCGCGGTCGGTGGAGCGGCGGCCGGACAGGGCCTGCTGCACCCGCCGGGTGAACAGGGCGCGGTTGGGCAGGTCGGTGAGCGGGTCGTGCTCGGCGTTGTGCTGGAGCTGTGCCTGGAGGCGTACCCGCTCGGTGACGTCCCGGCTGTTGAAGATCAGGCCGCCGTGGTGGCGGTTGACCGTGGACTCCACGTTCAGCCAGCCTCCCCCGCCGTCGCCCTCGCCCTCGCCCGGGCGGGAGGTGCCCCCGCCGCCGGAGCGGAAGCGGCACTCGATCCGGGTGGTGGGTTCGTCGGCCGGGCTGGCGGCGAGGAAGCGGCGCACCTCGTGCACCACGCGGCCCAGGTCCTGCGGGTGGATCAGTTCGGCCAGTTCGGTGCCCACCAGGTCGTCGGCGGGGCGTCCGTAGACCCCGGCCGCGGCCGGCGAGACGTACCGCAGGACACCGCTGGGCGCGGCGATCATGATGACGTCGCTGGAGCCCTGCACCAGGGAGCGGAAGTGGTTCTCCTTCTGCGCCAGTTCCTGGGTGAGGGTGATGTTGTCGAGCAGCATGATGCCCTGGCGCACCACCAGCGCCAGCACGACGGTGCCCGCCGTGAGCAGCACGACGCGGTCGACGCTGCGGCCGTTGAGGACGTTGTAGAGGATGCCCAGCGTGCAGACGGCCGCGGCGAGGTAGGGGGTGAGGGCCGCGAGCGATCCGGTGATCGGGCGGGCGGCCGCGTACCGGCCGGACTCCTGGTTGCCGCGCTGGAGATGCTGGGCGGCGCCGCGCTGTCCGGGCACATGCTCGTGCACCACGCGTGTGTGCGGCTCGTCCTCGTCGTGCCCGGAGCGGGGCGTGACCCACGGCGCGTAGGCGAGCAGCAGGGAACCGGCGAACCAGCCGGCGTCCAGCAGTTGCCCGGAGCGGTAGTTGTTGTGCAGCAGCGGTGAGGTGAACAGCGCGTCGCACATCACGGTCAGGGCGAGGGCGCCGATCGCGGTGTTGATCGCGGAGCGGTTGGCGCCGGAGCGCCGGAAGTGCAGGGCGAGCACCATGCTCACGAGCGCGATGTCGAGCAGCGGATAGGCGAGGGTGAGCGCGGAGTGCGGCACGCTCGACCCGTCGGCACGGGCCGTCTGCGCGAGTGCCAGGCTCCACGACAGGGTGAGCAGGGAGCCGGCGATCAGCCAGGCGTCCAGCACGAGGCAGACCCAACCCGCCTTCGTCACGGGCCGCTTGGCGAGGACCAGCAGTCCCACGATGGCGGGCGGCGCGAAGCACAGGAAGAACAGGTCGGCGTAGCTGGGGCTCGGCACGGGGCGGCCCAGCACGACCTCGTACCAGCCCCAGATCAGATTGCCCAGGGCCGCCATCGCCGAGGAGAGCGCGAACAGCAGCCAGGCCGGGCGGAACCGGACCCGGCGGCGCCGGGCGTAGAGGAAGCAGGAGACGGCGGCGGTGCCCGCCGCGGCGCTCAGCCCGAAGTCGCCCATGATCAGGGCGGCTTGCTCGGAGCCCCAGCCGAGCGCGGAACCGACGGCGTATCCCGCGCACACCAGGGCCAGCCCCAACTGGCGGACCGGGCTCACCCCGCCCTGGCCGGCCGGCGGCCGTCCCAGGGACGAGGCCGGTACCGGCAGGGCCCGCAGCACTCCGTCGAGCGTCGTCGTCGGGGGCGGCGAGCTCACCGGTCGCTCCCGGTCCGGGCCGCGCTCTCCGGGGAGCGGTGGGCGGGGTGGGTCTGCCTCCTGCGCCCGCTGTGCCTGCGGTGGTCGCTGTGATGGCAGTGGCCGACGTGGCAGCCGCGTCTGTGCGCGGCCGGGTGCCAGGGTCGCCGTCGGCGGCCTCGTCGCGTCGGATCGTTCGTCCATAGGCCGTGCATCGCCCGTCGCCCCCCTCGCAGTCTCACAAGTCCGTCCCCGGCGCCGATCGGTGCGCGGCGCAGCCCCTGTCGGGACGATACACCAGTCTCGTCACTCAGGGACATAGCTTCTCTACGCTCCGTGACGATCAGCGGCAGGGTGGGCACCGCCCGCATCCGGAGGACTGCGGAGGGTACCCGAAAGGGGTTACGCGCCGGTCGCCCCCGTAGTCAGGATCACGTTCGCGAGGGGCTCCCGGTTCACGAACCGGCGTACCTGGTCCGCGATCAGGCGCTTGGCACGGGGCATGAACGCGGACGTCGGACCGCCGACGTGCGGGCTGATGAGCACGCCGGGCGCACGCCACAGCGGGTGGTCCGCGGGCAGCGGCTCCGGGTCGGTCACGTCGAGCGCGGCGGTGACCCGGCCGCGCTCCAGTTCGGCGAGCAGGGCGTCGGTGTCCACGACGGCCCCGCGGGCGACGTTGACGAGCAGGGCGCCGTCCTTCATCCGGGCCAGGAAGTCCTTGTCCACCAGGCCGCGGGTGCTGTCGGTGAGAGGCGTGGACAGCACGACGACATCCGCCTGCGGGAGCAGCGCGGGCAGTTCGGTGAACGGGTGCACGGGCCCGCGCGCCGTGGTGCGCCCCGAGCGCGCGACGCGCGCCACCCGCGCGAGCTCGAAGGGCGCGAGCCGGTCCTCGATGGCCGAGCCGATCGATCCGTATCCCACGATCAGTACGTTCCTGTCGGCCAGGGCGGGCCGGAAGCCGCCGAGCCACCGCCCCTCGTCCTGGGCGCGCACGAAGTCGGGGATGCCGCGCAGGGACGCCAGGATCAGCGCGAGGGTGAGCTCGGCCGTGCTCGCCTCGTGCACTCCTCGCGCGTTGCACAGCCGTACGCCCGGGCGCAGATGCCTCAGGCCCGGTTCGACGTGGTCGATGCCGGCGGACAGCGTCTGGACCACCTCGACGCGGCTCATGCCGGGCAGCGGGCGTACGCCGACGCCCACGGGCTTCATGTAGGGCACGACGTAGAAGACACAGTCGGCGGGGTCCGCGGGGAAGTCCTCGCCGCCGTTCCAGAAGCGGTAGCCGGGACCTTCGGGGAGGCCCTCGATGTCGTCCGCGGGGATGGGCAGCCACACGTCAGCAGTCATGGTCAGGAGGCTATGCCAGGGGTATCGGGCGCAGAGGTTAGGTTGGGGGCCGAGAGAGGGAGGGATGCTGCCAGGTGGAGCGCAGGACGATCGGCGCGGGGGCACTCCCGGTGGGGGCCGTCGGGCTCGGGTGCATGCCGATGAGCTGGGGGTACAGCACGTCCCGGCAGCGGGGCGACGAGTCGCTCAGAGCGGTGCACCGGGCGCTCGACGTGGGCTCGACGCTGCTGGACACGGCCGACATGTACGGCCCGTTCACCAACGAGCTTCTGGTGGGGCGGGTGTTGAAGGAGCGCCGGGCGGACGCGTTCGTGTCGACGAAGGTCGGACTGCTGGTCGGTGAGCAGCACATCGTCGCCAACGGCCGCCCCGGGTACGTGAAACGGGCCTGCGACGCGTCCCTGCGACGGCTGCAGACGGAGGTGATCGACCTCTACCAGCTGCACCGCGCGGATCCCGAGGTGCCCGTGGAGGAGACCTGGGGCGCGATGGCGGATCTCGTCCGGGCGGGCAAGGTAAGGGCGTTGGGCCTGTGCGCGGTCGGGGTACGGGGCGGCCGGCGCTCCGGGCAGCGGCTGTACGACCCGACGATCCGGCAGTTGGAGCGGGTGCAGCAGGTCTTCCCGGTGAGCGCGGTCGAGGCCGAGCTGTCGCTGTGGTCCCCGGAGGCGCTGCGGGCGCTGCTGCCGTGGTGCTCGGCGCGGGGCATCGGGTTCCTGGCGGCGATGCCGCTGGGCAACGGTTTCCTCACCGGCACGCTGACGCCGGGCGAGGGCTTCGAGCCGGACGACATGCGTGCCCGGCATCCCCGTTTCACCGCCGAGATGATGGCGGCGAACCAGCCGATCGTCGCGGGGCTGCGCCGGGTCGCCGCCCGGCACGGCGACGGGGTCACGGCCGCGCAGGTGGCCCTCGCGTGGGCGCTGGCGCAGGGGCCGCACGTGGTGCCGGTGCCGGGGGCGAAGCGGGAGCGCTGGGTGGCGGAGAACGCGGCCGCAGCGGGGCTGCGGCTGTCCGCGGAGGACCTGACGGAGCTGGCCGGGCTGCCGGGGGCGCGGGGGTCCTGGGACTGACGGTGCGGCTGGGGGCGGCTGGGCCGGCGGACACGTGACCGGTTCCGTCCCGGTGGCGACGGCCGGGGAGTCACGAAATTATGGGGGACTGTTCGGGGGAACGGGAACCTGTGGGGCGCGGGCGGTGTATGAGAGGGAGAACCCGTCGCGTCGAAGGGACCATGATCGTGCAACGTCGAGTGGTGACCGCCGTACTGGCCGCGGCCGCGCTCCTGGTGACGGCAGGATGCTCCTCCGACGACGGGGGCACGGACCCGCCGTCGGGCGGCCGGAGCACCTCGGCGTCCTCCGGGGCACCGTCCTCCGGCGGCCCGGCGGAGGAGACCCCGCCCGCGAAGGGCTCGGTGAAGGTCGTGCGGACGGTCGCCGAGGGCCTCAAGTCGCCCTGGGGCCTCGCCCCGCTGCCGGGCGGAGGGCTGCTGGTCTCCTCCCGTGACGAGGCCACGATCAGCCGGGTCGACGACCGGACCGGCCGGGTGACCGAGCTGGGCGAGGTGCCCGGGGTGACCCCGGAGGGCGAGGGCGGCCTGCTGGGCATAGCCCTCTCCCCCGACTACGCCTCCGACCACATGGTCTACGCGTACTTCACCTCCGCCTCGGACAACCGCGTCGTGCGCGTGCTGTACGACCCCGAGAGGCCGGCCGGAGAGCAACTGGGCGCGCCGGACACGGTGTTCAAGGGCATCCCCAAGGGCTTCGTCCACAACGGCGGGCGGATCGCCTTCGGCCCGGACAAGATGCTGTACGTGGGCGCGGGCGAAACCGGTGAGACCGGTCTGTCGCAGGACGAGTCCTCGCTGGGCGGCAAGATCCTGCGGCTGACCCCCGAGGGCGAACCTGCCCCGGGCAACCCGTTCCCGGACTCGCCGGTGTACTCCCTGGGCCACCGCAATGTGCAGGGGCTGGCCTGGGACGACCGGCAGCGGCTGTTCGCCTCGGAGTTCGGGCAGAACACGTGGGACGAGCTCAACGCGGTCCGGCCTGGCGGCAACTACGGCTGGCCGGAGGTCGAGGGCCGCTCCGACGGCTCCGACGGCTCCGGATTCGTCGACCCCATCGCCCAGTGGCGCACCGAGGAGGCCTCTCCGAGCGGGCTCGCCTACGCCGAGGGGTCTCTGTGGATGGCGGGCCTGCGCGGCGAACGCCTGTGGCGTGTCCCGCTGGGCGGCGCCGAGGCGTCCGCCGACCCGCAGGCCTTTCTGGAGGGCGACTACGGGCGTCTGCGGACGGTCGTCTCCGCGGGTGGGAACAAGTTGTGGCTGGTGACCAGTGAGACGGACGGGCGGGGTTCCCCGGGGAACGGTGACGACCGGATCCTGGAGCTGGAGGTTAGGTAGGGGGTCTGGGGGTGGGTGCGCGTCGAGTGTGGCCGGTCGCGCGGTTCCCCGCGGGCTTGGGGGTGCGTGCGCGTCGAGTGTGGCCGGTCGCGCGGTTCCCAGCGGCCTGGGGTGCGTGCGGGTCGAGTGTGGCCGGTCGCGCGGTTCCCCGCGCCCCTTAGGGCGTGGCGGCCGGGGAGGCGGGTCGGGGTTGGGCTAGGTGGGGGTGTCTGGCGTCGCGGGGTCCTCCGTGGCGGGCTCCGGGGGTCTGATGACGACCTTGCCGGAGGCCAGGTCTATCGGGCCGCGGCCCGGGTCGTTGGCGCCGACGTCCTCCCGTGTCAGTTCCAGCCGTTTCTGCTCGTCACGGGTGTGCTTGCGACCCGGGGCGAAGAGGTCCTCGAAGGCGTTGAACATCGCGTCCCTTCCCGTGGCCGCGTGGCTCACCCGGATCCATCATCGCGCGACCGCCGCCTCCCCCGCCGCCGGAGGGAAGAGTCCCAGCCTGTGGGCCACGGCGGCGGCCTCTCCCCGGCCGGCCACACCGAGTTTGGACAGGATGTTCGAGACGTGGACGCTGGCGGTCTTCGGGGAGATGAAGAGTTCCTCGGCTATCTGGCGGTTGGTACGGCCGTCGGACACCAGGCGGAGCACATCGCGCTCGCGGCTGGTCAGGCCCAGGGCCTCGACCGGGTCGGCGGGGGCAAGGGCGGGCCGGGTGCCGCCGTCGAGGGCGAGGCGGGCACGCTGGGCGAGGCGGGTGACCCGGTCGGCCAGCGGGGCAGCGCCCAGGTGGCGGGCGACGGCGAGGGAGAGGCGGAGCAGTTCGGTGGCGCGGTCGGCGCCCGTGGGTGTCGTGCCGGGGGTGAGGAGGGACTCGGCGAGGCGGTGGCGGGCGCGGGCCAGGTCGTAGGGGCGGTCGAGCTGTTCGAGGTCGGCGACGACCTCGGACCAGCGGTCGGGTTCGGGGGTGCGGCGGGCGGCTCGGTGGAGTTCGGCGCGCAGCCATTTCTCGTGGGTCAGCCAGACGGGGGCGCCGGTGGGGAGCTTCTTCGCGGCGTCGGCGATCCGCTCCAGGGTGTCCTCCCGGTCCGCGCGCAGGGCGGGCAGGTCGGGGGCGTCGGCCTCGGCGGCGGCCGCGGCGAGGAGGAGGGGCCAGCCGTAGCGCTGCGTGCCGGGCGGGAAGCCGGCGTCGAGGACGCGTAGGAGTTCCCCGCGGGCGTCGCCGAGACGGTCCTCGGCGGCGGCGAGACCCAGGGTGAGAGCGGCGACCGGCAGCCACTGCTGGGGCATCGGGTCGTGGGTGCCGAAGTACCGCAGGGCCGAGGACAGTTGGTCATGGGCTCCGGGGAGGTCGCCGCGGCCCAGGGCGATCTGGGCGAGGATCAGCGTGGCGCCGCCCTGCGGTTTGGCGCTCTGGCCGCGGCCCAGCGAGGTCGTGGCGGCCTCGACGGCCTCGTCCCAGCTGCCGAGGGCGTAGAGCGACTCGGCGAGGTTGGTCCACACCCAGGCCTCGGAGTGCAGCAGGCCGAACTTGCGGGTGAAGACGGCCCCCGCGCGCAGGATCGGCACGGCTTCCTGCGAGCGGCCGACGGCGTCCAGCTCGGTCGGCAGGTTCACATAGGCCCGGCCCGCGACATGCGCGGCGCCCTCGCGCAGGGCGAGCCGTTTGACCTCGGCGAGCTCGCTGAGCCCGGCGGTGGTGTCACCGGCGTCGACGGTGAGGACGCCGAGGGTGAGGCGGGCGTTGAGCTCGATCTCGCGGGCGCCGACCATACGGGCGTACTCCACCGCGCGCTCGGCGGCCGCGAGGGCGTCGGGGCCGGGCTCGTGCAGCATGGACCAGCTCGCGACGCTGGAGAGCACCTCGGCGTGCACCTCCGAGGGCGGCAGACCGCGGACGAGTTCCTGGGCCCGGGCCAGTTCGGCCCAGCCGTCGCCGCGGGCCTTGGCCTGGATGAGGCGGGAGCGCTGGACCCAGAACCAGGCGGCGCGCAGCGGGTCGGGCTCGTCGTCCAGCAGCCGCAGGGCGCGCTTGGTGATCTTCAGCGCGCGTTCGCGTTCGCCGCAGAAGCGTCCGGCGAGGGCGGCCTCGGCCATCAGGTCGAGGAAGCCCAGGGTGGCGGTGGCGGGGTCGCAGCCGCAGTAGGCGTCGGTGTAGTCGGCGAGGCTCAGGGCGGCGCGGGTGTCCTCGGGGGCACTGTCCCACAGGTCCATCGCGCGTTCCAGGAGCCGCAGCTGCTCGGCGTAGGCGTGCCGGCGACGGGCGGAGGCGGAGGCGTCGAGGACGGCGGGCAGGGCCTTGGCGGCGTCGTGGGCGTTGTACCAGTAGCTGGCGAGGCGGGTGACGCGCTCGTCGGCGGGGACGAGGGTCGGGTCGGCCTCCAGGGCTTCGGCGTAACGGCGGTTGAGGCGGGCGCGTTCGCCGGGGAGCAGGTCGTCGCCGACGGCCTCGCGGACCAGGGAGTGGCGGAAGCGGTAGCCGTCGCCCTCGGCGGTGGGGGTGAGGATGCTGGCGTGCACGGCGGCGCGCAGGGCGTCGATGAGGTCGTCCTCGCAGAGGCGGGCGACGGCGGCCAGGAGCCGGTGCTCGACGGTGGAGCCGCCCTCGGCGACGATCCGGGCGACCTGCTGGGCGCTGTCGGGCATCTTCTCGACGCGGACGAGCAGCAGGTCGCGCAGGGAGTCGGTGAGACCGGTGGCGCAGCCCTCGTGGGCGGCGACGGCGAGTTCCTCGACGAAGAAGGCGTTGCCGTCGGAGCGTTCGAAGATCGCGTCGACCTGGGCGGGGTCGGGTTCGGCGGCGAGGATGCCGGCGATCTGGCGGCGGACCTCGTCGTGGTCGAAGCGGTCGAGTTCGAGTCGGCGGACGGTGCGCAGCCGGTCGAGTTCGGCGAGCAGGGGGCGCAGCGGGTGGCGGCGGTGGATGTCGTCGGAGCGGTAGGTGGCGAGGACGACCAGGCGGCCGGTGCGCAGGGTGCGGAAGAGATAGGCGAGCAGATGACGGGTGGAGGCGCCGGCCCAGTGCAGGTCCTCCAGGACGATGACGACGGTGCGGTCGGCGGCGACGCGTTCCAGGAGGCGGGCGGTGAGTTCGAGGAGCCGTGCGGTGCCCTCCTCGTCGTGGCGGCCGGTGCCGGTGTCGCCCAGTTCGGGGAGCAGCCGGGCGAGTTCCTCCTCCTGGCCGGCCGCGGCGGCGGCCAGTTCGTCCGGCAGGGTGCGGCGCAGGGTGCGCAGCGCGGTGGAGAAGGCGGCGAAGGGAAGTCCCTCGGCGCCGATCTCTACGCAGCCGCCCAGCGCGACGACGGCTCCGGCGCGGGCGGCGGCGGCGGTGAACTCCTCGACGAGGCGGGTCTTGCCGACCCCGGCCTCGCCGCCGACGAGAAACGCCTGCGGCTCGCCCGCGGCGGCGCGGGCGAGCGCTTGGTCCAGCGTGTCCAACTCCTCGGCGCGGCCTACGAATACGGGACTGACGGTCCTGGTCTCCACGGGTGCGAGCATCGCACGCGGGTGCGAAGTCGCGGGACCCGTTTTCTCCGGTGCCGCCGTCCCGGCCGGGCGCCCGGCCGCGCTCACGCGGTGCGCGGCGGACGGAACCGGCGGGAAGGGCGGCTATGCGACTCGGCCTCGGCGGGGCGTGCGTCGGCCGCCCTGCGCGCGGCCTCGGCGCGGGCCTCGCGGTTGCGGCGTACGGTCTCGCGGGCGAGTCGCTCGTGGTCGGCGCGGCGGATCAGTTCCGCGGAACGCAGCTGCTGGATCTCGTACTCGTACATGGTCTCTCCCTGGTGAAGGTCCGGTCTCCGGTGCGGTGGAGGGCCGGTCTCTCGGCTTCGCTCTCTCGCGATGCCTCTACCTTCGTCTCCCAGGGGGGTGCGCCACATCGGGAGAGTTCCGCATCTTCGGGGGCGCCGGGGGCCTTAGACGCGGGTAAGGGGTCCTACTCGCCGCGTAAGGCACTTACACGGCGACCAGGGCCCTTCTGATGGATCTCCGTGGGAGCAGGAGCGGCGTCCGGTGCGGGCGATCGGCGTGCGGTGCGGAGGGTCGTGTGACGGAGCCACCTGTCCCTTCACGCCGTGCGGCTTGGGGGCACCTCCCACGCCCTTGAGGCGGTGGGAGAGTGCGTGCCGGGCGTCGCGACGCCGGGGAGATCCGTCAGAAGGGCCCTGGGACCCCTGTCGGCCTGTGGGTTCGTTCAGCCTGTCGCGGGCAGGCCGAGGAGTACGCCGGTGTACTTGAGGACGGCCAGGAGCAGGCCGATGACGCCGAGCGCGACACCGGCCCAGGCGACCGACTTGATCCAGGGCGCCTGCGGCGCGCCGGGTGCCCCGAAGGCGGGCCGGGCGAGCACCACGACGCCGGTGATCAGCGCGGCGAGCGCGAACAGGCCCGCCCACAGCGCGCCGGCCTGCCAGGCGTCGCCGTAGCCCTCCTTGACCATCGTGGCCACGCTGGACGACGAGGAGGTCTCCAGCTGGCCGATCAGCGACTCGCGCGCCGAGGCGACGGTGCCGATCCACCCGCCGGTGAGCGAGACCAGACCGAGGGCGGCGGAGACCACGGCTCCCGCGCCCTGGCCGACCCCGGAGGGCCCGGTCCGGTCCTCGGCGGTCTCCGACGCCTCGCCGGTCTCCTCGGACACCTCGGGCCTCTCGGAGGTCTCCGCCCCGATCTCCCCGGTCTCCCCGGTCGCCTCGGTGGCCTCGTCCGTCGCGGCGGCCTCGGGGGCGGCCGCGTTGTCCACAGTCTTCGTTCCCATGCCCCGCACCGTACGGAGGAAGTCTGAGAGGCCCCTTAACGATCGTCTACGACCGTCCGCGCGCGGCCCGCCAGTCGGGCGCGAGGACCGACCAGACCTCCAGGTCCTGCCGTACGCCGTGGTGCAGATGGCTCTCGCGGCGGACGCCCTCGCGGGTCATACCGAGGCGGCGGGCGATGTTCAGGCTCGGTGTGTTGCCGGTGGCGGCGATCCACTCGACGCGGTGGATGCCGCGGTGGTCGACCGCGTGGTCGATGAGCACCCGCATCGCGCGCGTGATCAGGCCGCGCCCGGTGGCCGCGGGCTCCAGCCAGCAGCCGACCTCGCAGTTGCCCTGCCCGGCGTCGAAGTTGAGGAAGAGGACGCCGCCGACGAGCTTGCCCTCCAGCCACAGGCCGTGCAGGGACGCGGTGTCGGCGGCGCGCCAGTCGGCGTAGCGCTGGAGCGCCTCGCGGGCGGTGGCCACGTCCGTGGCGCGCGACCCGAAGGGCACGAACCGGTTGATGAACTCCCGGCCCCGGTCCAGGTGCGCGAGGAACTCCTCGGCGTGCCAGGGCTCCAGGGGGCGGAGTTCGGCACCGTCGTCACCCAGCGATATCGCGTACATCCCGCTCCAGTTCCTGCTCGAACTCCCGGTCGACATCCGCGAGCCTCTCATGCGCGGCACGGGTCTCGGGCGGTTCGATGCTGATGCGGGGCAGACGCCGGTCGAGCCAGCGCGGCAGCCACCAGTTGGCGCCGCCGAGCAGATGCATCAGCGCGGGCACCAGGAGGGTGCGCAGGACGAAGGCGTCGAGGGCGACGGCGGCGGCGAGCGCGATGCCGAACATCGCGATGACGCGGTCGCCGCTGAGCACGAAGGCGAGGAAGACCGAGATCATGATGACGGCCGCGGAATTGATCACCCGGCTGGTCTCGGCGAGGCCGACGCGGACCGCGCGCCGGTTGTCTCCGGTCTCCAGCCACTCCTCGTACATCCGGCTGACCAGGAAGACCTGGTAGTCCATGGAGAGCCCGAACAGCACCGAGACCATGATCACGGGCAGGAAGGGCTCGATGGGTCCCGCGCGTCCGAGGCCGAGCAGTTCGCTGCCCCAGCCCCACTGGAAGATCGCGACGACGACCCCGAAGGCCGAGGCGACGGCGGCGATGTTCATGACGGCGGCCTTCAGCGGGATGCCGATCGAGCGGAAGGCCAGCAGGAGCAGCACACAGCCCAGGCCGATCACGACCCCGACGAACAGCGGCAGCTTGCCGACGATCACGTCGGCGAAGTCGTCGTACCCGGCCGTGACGCCGCCCACCTGGAGGTCGAGCGAGGTGCCGGACTCGGCGCGCGGCAGCACCTCGGCGCGCAGCCGCTCGACCAGGTCGCTGGTCTGCCCGGACTGCGGCGAGGACTGCGGTACGACGGTGAGGTACGCCGTGTCGCCACCGGTGCTGTAGGTGACCGGGGTGACGGCGGCGACGCCGTCGGTGGAGCGCAGGGTGGCGTCGAGGTTGTCCAGGGCGAGCTTGTCGGCGGCGCCGTGGACCTCGCTGACGAGGGTGAGCGGGCCGTTGACGCCGGGGCCGAAGCCGTCGGCGAGGAGGTCGTAGGCCTGGCGTGTGGTCGAGGACTCGGGGTTGTTGCCCTGGTCGGAGGTGCCCAGGCGCAGGGAGAGCGCGGGCAGCGCGAGCACGGTCATCACGAGGAGGGCGAGGGCGCCGAGCTTCTTGGGGTGCCGCTCGACGAACGCCGACCAGCGGGCGGCGAAGCCGGTGGGCACCTCGGGCTCGGGCCCGTGCTCGGCGAGCCTGCGCCGCTCGCGGCGGCTGAGCGCCCGCATCCCGATGAAGGACAGCAGCGCGGGCAGCAGGGTGACGGAGGCCGCGACGGTGAGGACGACGGTGAGCGAGGCGGCGATGGCGACGCCGTTGAGGAAGTTCAGGCGCAGGATGAGCATGCCCAGCAGGGCGATGCACACCGTCGCACCCGCGAAGACGACCGCGCGTCCGGTGGTGGACACGGCGCTGGTCGCGGCCTCCGTGACGCTCAGCCCGCGTTTCAGGCCGCGCCGGTGCCGGGTGACGATGAACAGGGCGTAGTCGATGCCGACGCCGAGCCCGATCAGCATGCCCAGCATGGGCGCGAAGTCGGCGACGGTCATGACGTGCCCGAGCAGTTCGATGCCGAAGTAGGCGGTTCCCACGCCGACCAGCGCGGTCGCGATGGGCAGCAGCGAGGCGGCGAGCGAGCCGAAGGCGAGGAACAGCACGACGGCGGCGACGACCACGCCGACGATCTCGGCGATGTGGCCGCCGGAGGAGTCGGTGAGCGCGATGGCGTTGCCGCCCAGCTCCACCTGGAGCCCGTCGGCCCCGGCGGCCTTGGCGGCGGAGACCACGGCCCCGACCTGGCCGGCGTCGAGGCTCTCGACGGAGTTCTCGAAGGTCACGGTGGCGTAGGCGGTACGGCCGTCCTCGCTGACCCGGTCGGTGCCGTGGCCGCCGTAGGGGCTCTGCACGTCGGCCACGCCGGGCAGTTCGGCGATCCGTTCCAGGGTGCGGCTCATCGTCTGCTCGACGTCGGCGTCGCGGACGCTGCCGGAGTCGGTGTGCCAGACGACGGTGTCGCTGTCCCCGCCGAGGCCGGGGAAGCCCTCCTGGAGCAGTTCGGTCGCACGGCCGGACTCGGTCCCGGGGACCTCGTAGTCGTTCGAGTACGCCGCTCCGGCGACGGAGGCGGCGGCCGTGACCCCGCCGAAGGCGAGGAGCCACAGCAGGACGGCGACGAGGCGGTGCCGGACACACCAGCGTGCAAGGGCTGCCACGAAACCTGCTCCCTGATCGACCTGATGTCACTCTTTGACCGGGATCAGTCGCACATCAACCGAACAGCCCGCAAAGAACGCATGAGCAATTCCTAGTCCACTCTTACAGGTGTAAATGATCCTTTGGAGCGTTCGTGGGCTGATTCACAGGAGATGGGAGACACCTCACAGGACACTCCGGGGGCGTCTGCCGCCCCGCCGTCGGTCGCCGCGCCGCCCCGCCCCTCCCCGCCGTCAGTCGCCCGTCGTCCCACCGTCAGTCGAACTGGTCTCCGAACGCCATCACCGTCACCCCGGCGATCAGCAGCCACAGCGCCCGTCGGGTGCGGCCACGGGAGCCGAGCAACGCGGCCGTGGCGCACACCGCCGAGCCGACGGCGTAGGCGGCGGGGACGAGCAGCGGTGCGGAGCCGGTGAGCCGGAGCAGGGCCGCGGCGGCTCCGGCGAGCGCCAGCAGGCCGCCGGTGGCGGCGGCGGTCCAGCGGGCCCGCCGGGCCGCCGCGACCGGGTCGCCGGGCTCGTCGGGGCCGCCCGTGCCGTCCGTGCCGTCTGTTCCTTCTGCGCTCTCTGTGCCCTCTGTGGTGTCCTGGGCCTGCGGGGATATGTCCCCGGGCTGGTCGCTCGTCTCCGCGGTGCCGGAATCGCTTGATCCGTTCATGGCGCGGCAGCGTAGTCCCTGTGCTCCCCGCACATGCCACAGGCCCCGGGGACGACGGTCCCCGGGGCCTGCGCGCGATGTCGGGCTCAGCCCTCGCTGACGCCCAGCTTCTCCAGGATCAGCTCCTTGACGCGGGCCGCGTCGGCCTGGCCGCGGGTCGCCTTCATGACCGCGCCGACCAGGGCACCGGCCGCGGCGACCTTGCCACCGCGGATCTTGTCCGCGATGCCCGGGTTGCCCGCGATGGCCTCGTCGACGGCCGTGCCGAGCGCGGAGTCGTCGGAGACGACCTTCAGACCGCGCTTGTCGACGACCTCGTCCGGGGTGCCCTCGCCCGCGAGGACGCCCTCGATGACCTGGCGGGCCAGCTTGTCGTTCAGGTCACCCTTGGTGACGAGCTCGGTGACCCGGGCCACCTGGGCCGGGGTGATCGCCAGCTCGTCCAGCGCCTTGCCCGACTCGTTGGCGCTGCGCGCCAGCTCGCCCATCCACCACTTGCGGGCGGAGGCGGCGTCGGCACCGGCCTCGATCGTGGCGACGATCGGGTCCAGCGCGCCGGCGTTCAGGATCGACTGCATGTCGGTCGCCGAGATGCCCCACTCCGCGAGCAGGCGGGTACGGCGGGCCAGCGGCAGCTCGGGCAGCGCCGCGCGGATCTCCTCGACCCACTCACGGGAGGGGGCCACCGGGACGAGGTCGGGCTCCGGGAAGTACCGGTAGTCCTCGGCCTCCTCCTTCACGCGGCCCGAGGTCGTGGACCCCGTGTCCTCGTGGAAGTGGCGGGTCTCCTGGATGATCGTGCCGCCGGAGGACAGCACGGCCGCGTGCCGCTGGATCTCGAAGCGGGCCGCGCGCTCCACGGACCGCAGCGAGTTGACGTTCTTCGTCTCCGAGCGGGTGCCGAACTCGACGGTGCCGTTCGGGCGCAGCGACAGGTTCACGTCGCAGCGCATCTGGCCCATCTCCATACGGGCCTCGGAGACGCCGAGCGCCTTGATGAGCTCGCGCAGCTCGCGGACGTACGCCTTCGCGACCTCCGGGGCACGCTCGCCCGCTCCCTCGATCGGCTTGGTGACGATCTCGATCAGCGGGATGCCGGCGCGGTTGTAGTCGAGCAGGGAGTGGGACGCGCCGTGGATACGGCCGGTGGCCCCGCCGACGTGCGTCGACTTGCCGGTGTCCTCCTCCATGTGGGCGCGCTCGATCTCCACGCGGAAGGTCTCACCGTCCTCCAGCTGTACGTCGAGGTAGCCGTTGAAGGCGATCGGCTCGTCGTACTGGGAGGTCTGGAAGTTCTTCGGCATGTCCGGATAGAAGTAGTTCTTCCGGGCGAAGCGGCACCACTCGGCGATCTCGCAGTTCAGCGCGAGGCCGATCTTGATGGCGGACTCGACACCGGTCGCGTTGACGACCGGCAGCGCGCCGGGCAGGCCCAGGCAGACCGGGCAGGTCTGGGTGTTGGCGTCCTGGCCGAGCGCGGTCGAGCAGCCGCAGAACATCTTGGTCTTGGTGCCGAGTTCGACATGGACCTCGAGGCCCATGACGGGGTCGTACGACGCCAGCGCGTCCTCGTACGACACCAGGTCGGTCGTGGTGGTCACGGTGAAACTTCCCTCTCAGCCCAGCAGGACGTCGTCGTCGCCCAGCCGCTTCAGCTCGCGGTAGAGGATGGCGAGGCCGGTGACGATGGCGGCGGCGGACACGGCGGCGTCGATCAGGCGCAGCGTGTCGCTCTCCACGCGGGCCTTCTTGGCCTGCTTGGCGACGGCGACGGCACCGAACGCGGTGGTGGCCATGGACAGGTACAGACCGGACTTGGACTTCTTGAAGCCCTTGGCCTTCGACAGTGCCTTACTCACAGCGACGGAGCCTCCTCGATCAGCGGGTGCCCCCACTTTTCCACGAAGGCGGCCTCGACGGCGGCGCCGACCTTGTACAGCCGGTCGTCCTGCATCGCCGGGGCGATGATCTGGAGGCCGACCGGCAGGTTGTCCTCCGGGGCGAGGCCGCAGGGCAGCGACATGGCCGCGTTGCCCGCCAGGTTGGTCGGGATGGTGCACAGGTCCGCGAGGTACATCGCCATCGGGTCGTCGGCGCGCTCGCCGATCGCGAAGGCGGTGGTCGGGGTCGTCGGGGAGACGATCACGTCGACCTGCTCGAAGGCCTTCTCGAAGTCGCGCGTGATGAGCGTGCGCACCTTCTGGGCGCTGCCGTAGTACGCGTCGTAGTAGCCGCTCGACAGGGCGTACGTGCCGAGCATGATGCGGCGCTTGACCTCGGGGCCGAAGCCCGCCTCCCGGGTGAGGGAGGTGACCTCCTCGGCCGAGTGGCTGCCGTCGTCGCCGGTCCGCAGGCCGTAGCGCAGGCCGTCGAAGCGGGCGAGGTTGGAGGAGCACTCGGACGGCGCGATCAGGTAGTACGCCGACAGGGCCAGGTCGAAGGACGGGCAGTCCAGCTCGACGATCTCGGCGCCGAGCTCCTTGAGCAGCTCGACCGACTCGTCGAAGCGCTGGATGACACCGGCCTGGTAGCCCTCGCCGCGGAACTGCTTGACCACGCCGACGCGCATGCCGGCGACGCTGCCGTTGCGGGCGGCCTCGACGACCGGCGGGACCGGGGCGTCGATGGAGGTGGAGTCCAGCGGGTCGTGCCCGGCGATGACCTCGTGCAGCAGGGCCGCGTCCAGGACCGTGCGGGCGCAGGGGCCACCCTGGTCGAGGGAGGAGGAGAAGGCGACCATGCCGTACCGGGAGACCGCGCCGTACGTCGGCTTCACGCCGACGGTGCCGGTGACGGCGGCCGGCTGGCGGATGGAGCCGCCGGTGTCGGTGCCGATGGCGAGGGGCGCCTGGAAGGAGGCGAGGGCCGCGGAGGAACCGCCGCCGGAGCCACCGGGGATCCTGGTGAGGTCCCAGGGGTTGCCGGTGGGGCCGTAGGCGCTGTTCTCCGTCGACGACCCCATGGCGAACTCGTCCATGTTGGTCTTGCCGAGGATGACGACGTCGGCGGCCTTCAGCCGCTTGGTGAGCGTCGCGTCGTACGGCGGGATCCAGCCCTCGAGGATCTTGGAGCCGACGGTCGTCGGGATGCCCTCGGTGGTGAAGATGTCCTTGAGCGCGAGCGGCACACCGGCGAGGGGGCCGAGCTTCTCGCCGGCCTCCCGCTTGGCGTCCACGGCACGGGCCTGCGCCAGGGCGCCCTCACGGTCGACGTGCAGGAAGGCGTGCACCTTCTCGTCGACGGCCTCGATGCGGGCGAGGTGGGCCTCGGTGACCTGGACGGCGGTCAGCTCACCGGAGGCGATCTTCGCGGCGGTCTCGGCGGCGGTGAGCTTGATGATGGTGACGTTGTCCGTCATGGTTTAGTCCTCCCCCAGGATCTGCGGCACCTTGAAACGCTGCTGCTCCTGGGCCGGGGCGCCGGAGAGCGCCTGCTCGGGGGTGAGCGACGGACGCACCTCGTCCTGGCGCATGACGTTCGTCAGCGGGAGCGGGTGCGAGGTCGGCGGTACGTCTTGGTCGGCGACCTCGCTGACGCGGGCGACCGCGCCGATGATGTCGTCCAGCTGGCCCGCGAAGTGTTCGAGCTCTTCGGGCTTCAGCTCCAGACGCGCCAGCCGGGCGAGGTGGGCGACCTCCTCGCGCGTGATGCCAGGCATGCAGCGATCCTCTGGGGTGAGTGTGTGGTTCGGGGCTGGGGCTAGTCGTCACATTCCCGTCGTCCGCCCGGAGGGCGGGCCCCGCGGCGTATGGTGCGTGCGATCGCAAGGCGCCGGAGCGGCCTCGTGGCGGAGCCACGTGGCCGATTCGGCGACGCGGCGAGCGTGCGTGCCAGGCGTCGCGGGGCAGACGCGAATGTGACGACTAGCCCCAATCCTAGGGGGCGGGGGGCTGTGCCCGTTAAACGGTCAAGCCCTCATCGGCGGGCGTCCCATGCGGGGCTGCCCAGGAAGTGGTTGTCGTAGAGGTCCTGGACCTCCAGCAGGCTCTCCGGGCCGACCTCGCCCAGACGGATGCGCCTGAGGTGGCGGAAGTACTCGAAGCGCTCCACGCCGGGCGTGATCACGATGAGCAGATCGGCCGTGCTGCCCGGGACGGCGGCGAAGGCGTGCGGCCGGCCCGGCGGGACGACGACCAGGTCACCGCGCCCGGCGGTCACCACGTCGTCGCCGGAGAGGACGTCGAGGGCGCCGTCGAGCAGGAAGAACATCTCCGCGGAGTTGCGGTGCAGATGAGGCCTGGCCCCGTCGGCCCCCTCCCCCAGCGTGACCCGGACCGTGGACAGCGCCCCGCCGGTGGCACTGCTGTCGGCCAGCAGCTTCACGGCCACCGGGTCCGCGCCCACCACCTCCGCGTCGGCGTCCCGCACGACAACGGTCTCATCGAACCCCGGCACGAACAGCGACATACCCCAACCCCCTGAGAACCCGCCCGCCAGTCACCTTCCCAACGCCCATGAACCCGAAATGAATCCCACCGGCACCACAAGGGCCAGCGGTCCGGGAACCCCCCAGGGGCGCGAGCCTTGAGGGGGGCGGGGAACGGCGCAGATCTTCAGGGGCGCGGGGAACGGCGCAAATCCTTAGGGTCGCGAGGAACGGCGCGAGTCTTCAGGGGCGGGCGCGGGGAACGGCGCAAGTCTTCAGGGACGGACGCGGGGAACGGCCGGCCCCTTAGGGGGCGCGGGGAACTGCGCGAGTCCTCCAGGGGCGCGGGGAACTGCGCGAACAGGGGCGCGGGGAACTGCGCGACGAACCACCACACCCCCGCAGACGCACGACGACAAACCGCGGCACGCCCCAAGGCACCCAAGGACCTACTCGGCGGCGGGCAGAGCCGCCCGAGGCCGCTCCCACCCCCGAACCCCCCGCGCCCGCAACCACGCGGTCGTCTCATCCGCAGGCATAGCCGCGGCGACCAGCCACCCCTGCACGGCATCACACCGCAGATCCCGCAGCCGCTCCCACGTCTCGTCGTCCTCGACCCCCTCGGCGACCACGAGAAGCCCCAGCGAGTGGGCGAGATCGACGGTGCAGCGCACGATCTCGGCGTCCTCGTTGTCCACGGCGAGCCGCGCCACGAACGAGCGGTCGATCTTCAGCTCGCTGACCGGCAGCCGCCGCAGATGCACCAGCGAGGAGTACCCCGTGCCGAAGTCGTCGAGGGACATCTTCACGCCGTGCCCGGTGAGCCCCGCGAGGGTGTCGGCGGCGCGCTGGGGGTCCTCCAGGAGGACATGCTCGGTGATCTCCAGCTGGAGAGCCCCCGCGGGCACCCCGTGCCGGGCCAGACGCGCGGCGACCGAACCGGCGAAACCGGGGGTGTGCACATCACGCGGGGAGACATTGACCGCGACGGGCACGAACAGCCCCTGGGAGCGCCACTCGGCGACCTGCCCGAGCGCGGTCTCCAGGACGTACTCGGTGAGGTGCGGCATCAGACCGGAGGACTCGGCGATGGCGATGAACTCGTCCGGCGGCACCTTGCCCCGCTCCGGGTGCACCCAGCGCACCAGGGCCTCCAGGCCGGCCACCTGTCCGTCGAAGCGGACCTTGGGCTGGTAGTGCAGCTGCACCTCGTGCGCGTCGAGCGCGCGGCGCAGGTCGGCCAGCAGGCCGAGCCGGTCGGGGGTGTTGGAGTCGCGCTTGGACTCGTACACCTCGACCCCCGTGCGGTCCCGCTTGGCCTGGTACATCGCCACGTCCGCGCGGCGCAGCAGGCCCTCGGCGTCCAGGGCGTGGTCGGGGAAGACGGCGACTCCCGCGCTGGCCTCCAGGACCAGGGTGAGGCCGTCGAGGTCGAGCGGGGAGCTGAGCGCGGCGACGATGCCGCGGGCGATGCGGGTCGCTGAGGTGGTGGAGTCGGCGACCGGCAGTAAGACGGCGAACTCGTCGCCGCCGAGCCGGGCGACCTCGGCGCCGCGCGGGAGGGCCAGCCGGAGCCGGTCCGCGGTCTGGAGCAGCAGCCGGTCTCCGGCGAGATGACCCAGGGTGTCGTTGACCGATCTGAAACGGTCGAGGTCGATCAGCATCAGGGCCGCGCGGGCGCCGATGCGGTCGGCGTCGTCCAGGGCGGTCCAGATGCGCTCCAGCAGCCACTGCCGGTTGGGCAGTCCGGTGAGCGGGTCGCGCAGTTGCTCCTCGGCCCGGGCCCTGGCTATCCACAGGGTGGAGTCGAGGGCGATGAGCGGGATCGCGAACAGCGGCAGCAGGATCGGCTTGGCCATCGCGACCACGCACATCAAGGGCGCTATGCCGAGCAGCGCGACGGCGACCAGGCCCTGTCTGAGCAGGGCGGTGCGGGCGATCGTCGGCAGCCCTCCGGAGCGGGGCGCGTGCAGGTACCAGAGCAGGACGCGCGAGACGGCGAGATAGGCGCCCGCGGTCAGCACGATCTCGGGCACGGTGTAGACCGTCCACGCCTCGGGGTTCCAGGGGTGCTCCACCGACGGCACCCGGCCGAAGGCCGCCAGCGTCAGGGCGCCCGCGCCGATGCCGAGGATGTCCACCGCGCCGTGCAGCACGCCCTGTCGCCAGCGGTTGCGGCGGGCTATGCCGACCAGCACCACCACCGTGAGGCTGACCATCCCGGCGGGCACCCAGCCGTACAGCAGCAGGACGGCCAGGGTGAGGGCGGCTCCGGAGCCCGTGCCGCCCCACCAGCGGGCGCGGCCGAGCATGACCAGATGGCCGACGATCAGACCCGTCAGCAAGGCCAGCGACCAGCCGGCCGTACCGGACGGGAAGAGGGCGTGGCTGCCGGTGAAAGCGCGGTAGAAACCGGCGCCCAGCGCGAAGCCGGCGGCCGCGACGACGGCGGCGGGCAGGGCGGGCCAGGTCGGGGTCCGGTCGGCCTCGCCGCCGTGCAGTCCGGGGACGCGGCCGGCCGCGAGCGGCGCCGTGCCGAGTGGACGGGTGCCGAGCGGATCGGCGCCGAGCGGACCGGCGAACAGATCGGGGCCGCCCTGGTCGGCGGCGTGGTCCGACGCGCCGGACCGCCGACGCCGTGCCCGGCCCTCGCGCCACGCGCCGGAGAGCCGGCGCAGCCATGAGTCCGGGGCGGCGCTCTCGGTCGGTTCCATTCCCGTCCCTCTCACAGCCGGCGGTGCCCACGCCCCGCGGCCCGATGCCCGACGTTCCGCATCGGCACCGCGTCGGAAAACCCTTTCCCGCTGCCGTCCAGAAGCGGGGGGATGCCCCGACCGCGGCTGGGCACGGCAGGTGCATTCCTCAACAGTAGGACGCGGAGGGCTTCCTCGGGCAGCGGTCGCCGACGGTTGCCCGAATGCGCCCGTGCCACCCGTATGCAACTGATATGCGCCGATCGGGTGGCCTTCAACCGCTACTCCCCGGTCGGAAGCGCGGCCTCCGCGGCGGCTTCCGGGCCCTGCGCGAGCAGGATGTCGAAGCCGTCCTCGTTCAGCACGGGAACCTTGAGCGCCAGCGCCTTGTCGTGTTTTGAACCGGGGTTGTCACCCACAACGACGAACGAGGTCTTCTTCGACACCGAACCGGTCACTTTCGCGCCCTGGTTCTGGAGGGCGTCCTTGGCTCCGTCCCGGGTGTAGCGCTCCAGGGTGCCGGTGACCACGACGGTGAGGCCCTCCAGCGGCCGCGGCCCCTGGTCCTCGCCCGCGCCCTCGTCCTCCAGGGTGACTCCGGCGGCCTTCCACTTGCGGACGATCTCGCGGTGCCAGTCCTCGGCGAACCACTCCTTGACGGCCTTGGCGACGATCCCGCCCACGCCGTCGACCGCCGTCAGCTCCTCCTCGCTCGCCTCGTCGATCCGGTCGAGCGAGCGGAACGCGCGGGCCAGCGCCTCCGCGGCGACCGGGCCGACATGCCGGATGGACAGGCCGTTGAGGAAGCGGGCCAGCGAGCGCGTCTTCGCCGCCTCGATGTTCGCCAGCAGCGCGAGGGTGTTCTTCTTCGCCTCGCCGTCCTTGTTGGCGAAGACGGTGGCGACCTTGTCCTCCCCCGTCCTCGCGTCCCGCTTGGGCAGCCCGCTGTCCTTGTCGAGGACGTACGCCCTGATCGGCAGCAGCTTCTCGACGGTGAGGTCGAACAGGTCGCCCTCGTCGGCCAGAGGTGGCTCGGACGGCTCCAGCGGCTGGGTGAGGGCGGCCGCCGCCACATAGCCGAAGTGCTCGATGTCCAGACAGGCGCGGCCCGCGAGGTAGAACATCCGCTCACGCAACTGGGCGGGACAGGTGCGGGCGTTGGGGCAGCGCAGGTCGACGTCGCCGTCCTTCATCGCCTTCAGCGGCGTATCGCACTCAGGGCACTGCGACGGCATCACGAACTCGCGCTCCGTGCCGTCCCGCAGGTCGACCACCGGGCCGAGGATCTCCGGGATCACCTCACCGGCCTTGCGGATGACCACGGTGTCGCCGATCAGCACGCCCTTGGCCTTCACGACGTCCTGGTTGTGCAGCGTCGCGAACTCGACCTCCGAGCCCGCCACCGTGACCGGCTCGACCTGCGCGTACGGCGTGACCCGGCCCGTACGGCCCACTCCCACGCGGATGTTGACCAGCTTGGTGTTGACCTCCTCCGGCGGGTACTTGTACGCCGTCGCCCAGCGCGGCGCGCGCGAGGTCGAGCCGAGGCGGCCCTGGAGCGGGATCTCGTCGAGCTTGACGACCACGCCGTCGATCTCGTGCGCCACCGAGTGCCGGTTCCCGGCCTCGGCGTAGTGGGCGACGAACTCCCGTACCCCGTCGAGGCCGTCGACCACCCTGTTGTACGGGGAGGTCGGCAGGCCCCAGCTCTTGAGCAGGCCGTACGCCTCCGACAGCCGGGTGAGCGGCTCGAAGCCCTCCAGGGCGCCGATGCCGTGCACGATCATGTGCAGCGGCAGGGTCGCCGTGACCTTCGGGTCCTTCTGCCGCAGTGAACCGGAGGCGGAGTTGCGGGGGTTGGCGTACGGCTTCTCCCCCGCTGCGATCCGGCGCTCGTTGAGCCCGGCGAAGTCCTCCATGGGGAAGTACACCTCGCCGCGGATCTCCACGAGATCGGGCACATGATCACCGTCGAGCCGGTGCGGGATCTCGGCGATGGTCATCACGTTCGGGGTGATGTCCTCGCCGATCCGGCCCGTGCCGCGGGTGGCCGCGCGCGTGAGCCGGCCGTGCTCGTACGTCAGGTTGACGGCGAGGCCGTCGACCTTCAGCTCGCACAGGAAGTGGTGGTCGGGCGTGCCGACGTCCTTGTGGATGCGCTCGGCCCAGGCGGCGAGACCCTCGTCGTTGAAGACGTTGTCGAGGGAGAGCATGCGCTCTCTGTGCTCGACCTCGGCCAGGTCCGTCGAGAACTCGACCGCCACCTTCTGCGTGGGCGAGTCGGGCGTCCGCAGCTCCGGGTACTCCTCCTCCAACGCCTCCAGGGTGCGCAGGAGTTGGTCGAAGTCCGCGTCGCTGATGACCGGAGCGTCGTTCACGTAGTACCGGAAGCGGTGCTCCTCGATCTGCTCAGCGAGCTGCACGTGCCGCTCCCGCGCTTCGGCGGGCACCGTCGTCTCCGCTTGCTTGTCGCCGGCCACCGTGTCGTCCTCCCGTTACTCAGGGTTGTCCGCGAGGGATCTCGCCGCCCGGACGCAATGGGCGAGGGCCCGGCGGGCGTACTCCGGGGAGGCCCCCGCGAGTCCGCATGCCGGAGTCACCGTGACCATCTCCGGGAGAAGCCCCGGCCGCAGCCCCAACCTGCGCCACAGCGTCCTGACACCCATGACGCTACCGGCAGGGTCTGACAATCGGCCGTCCCCCGTCGGCACGACACCGGCGAACAGCCGCGTGCCCGCCTCCACGGCCTCGCCGATCACCTCGTCGTCACGCTCGGTGAGGAGCGAGAAGTCGAACGAGATGCCTGCCGCGCCCGCCCGGCGCAGAAGCGCGAACGGCACGTCCGGCGCGCACGAGTGGACCACGGTCCGGCCCTCCTCGTGCACCCCGATCACGTCGCGGAGCGCGGCCTCGACGATCTGCCGGTCGACGGCGCGGTGGGTGCGGTAGCCGCTGGCGGTCTTCACGTGGCCGCGCAGTACGGCGGTGAGGGACGGTTCGTCGAGCTGGAGGACCAGTTGGGCGCCGGGGACGCGGCGGCGGAGCTCGGCCAGGTGCTGGCGCAGGCCCTCGGCGAGGGAGCCGGTGAGGTCGCGGCAGGCGCCCGGGTCGGAGAGCGCGGACTCGCCGTTCCTCAGCTCCAGGTTCGTGGCGAGGGTCCAGGGGCCTACGGCCTGCACCTTCAGCTGGCCGCTGTAGTCCTGGGTGAACTCCTCCAGCGCGTCGAGGTCCTCTCCCAGCCAGGAGCGGGCCCGCTTGGTGTCGCGGCCCGGGTGGTCGCCGATGCGCCAGCCGCTGGGCTCCACGCGCGCGTACAGCTCCACGAGCAGGCCCGCGGTTCGGCCGATCATGTCCGCGCCGGGGCCGCGGGAGGGGAGTTCGGCGAGGAAGGGGAAGTCCTCGACGCTGCCGGTGACGGTCTTGGCGGCCTCTCGGGCGTCTCCGCCGGGCATGGAGCCGATGCCGGTGGCGGGGGCGAAGCTGAAGTGTTCGTTCACGCTGCGAAGCCTACGTAGGTGCCGGGGTCGGCGTCCCCGGCCGGTCTTTCCCTCGCCCCCGCCGCCCCCACCCGTCCCGTCCCGGGGAGCTCCGCCCCCTGCCCCCGGACCTCTGCCCACCCACCACCCGAATCGGCCGGTCGGGAAGCGAGGCGGCCGGAGCCACTCGGACCGTCTCGTCCTCGGGGCCGGCGCCCCACTCAGTCCGTCCGGCGATCGAGGACAAGGCCCTTTTCAGGGCCGGGGCGGGGGGCCGGGGGCGGCAGCCCCCGGGATGGGACGGGTAGGGGCGAGGAAGAGGGGTCAGCGGCCTGGGCGGACCGTCAGGTCGTTGATCTCGGCGTCGGCGGGGAGGTCGATGGCCGTGAGGATCGTCGTCGCGACGGACTCGGGGTCGATCCACTTCGACGCGTCGTACTCCTTGCCCTCCTGCTGATGGACCTTGGCCTGCATAGGGCTGGCCGTACGCCCGGGATAGACGGAGGTGACCCGGACGCCGTTGGGGTGCTCCTCGTGGCGGAGGGAGTCGGCCAGGGCCTTGAGGCCGTGCTTGGACGCGGCGTAGGCGGACCACTCGGCATGCGCGTTCAGGCCCGCGCCGGAGTTGACGAACACCACGTGCCCGCGCGTGGTGCGCAGCTGCGGCAGGAAGTGGCGGGTCAGCTCGGCCGGGGCGATCAGGTTGACGTTGAGCTGGTGGCGCCAGGACTTCGGGGTCAGGTCGCCGACCCGCCCGAGGTCGACGACACCGGCGATGTGCAGCAGGGTGTCCACCCGCTCCGGCAGGGTCTGGTGGGAGAAGGCCCAGCTGAGCCGGTCGGGGTCCGCCAGGTCGCCGACCAGGGTCCGGGCGCCGGGGAACTCGGCCGTCAGCTCCTTCGCACGGCCCGCGTCGCGCGCGTGCAGCACGAGCTCGTCCCCGCGCGCGTGCAGACGGCGGGCGACGGCCGCGCCGATGCCGGAACCGGCCCCGGTGATCACATGAGTTGCCATGTCCGCCATGGTCGCACCCCCGCGCGCCGGGACCTCCGGGACCACCCCCGCTCCACGGCCCTGGCGGACCGCCCCAGGCCCTGTCGTCGAACTCCCGCCTCCCCGCGACGCCGTGCACGCTCCCCCACTTCGTGGGAGGCGCCCCCACTCGCCGCACCGGGCACAAGCCCGAGTACGTCCGGTACGAGGGCTTGCACCCGGCACTCCCCCGGAGGGGGGAACCCCCAGAGCACGCACCTGACGCCGCGGGGCCGCCCTCCGGGCGACGACGGGAGTCCGACGACAGGACCTAGCGGATGCCCCGGCTCTCCTCCAGGTACGCCAGCGCGCCCACCGGCTCCTCGGCGAAGAACACCAGCTCGGTGAGCGGCAGGGGCAGGAAGCCCTCGTCCTCCATGCGGCGGAACTGCTCCTTGAGGCCGTCGTAGAACCCTGCGGTGTTGAGCAGCACGACCGGCTTGTCGGTGTGGCCGTGCTTCTTCAGCTCCAGGATCTCGGTCGCCTCGTCCAGCGTGCCCGTGCCGCCGACCATGACGACCACGGCGTCGGCCTTCTCCAGAAGCAGCTTCTTGCGCTCCGCGAGGTCCCCGGCGATCACCATCTCGTCGGCGCCCGCGCGGGCCTTGGCGGCCAGGAAGCCGACCGAGACGCCCAGCAGCCGGCCGCCCGACGACTGCACGCCGTCCGCCACGACCTTCATCAGACCGACGTCCGACCCGCCCCACACCAGCGTGTGTCCGCCCTTGCCCAGCAGTTCGGCGAACTCCCGCGCGGGGCGGGTGTAGCGGTCGTCGAGGTCGGCGGCGGAGAGGAAGACGCAGATGTTCACGAGTGACACCGTACGGCTCCCCCGCCGACCCGGGACAACCGGTTATCGCACGTCCACGTAGTCCCCGGTCGTGGCCTTGGCGCCGGTGACGGAGTTGCCCGCGTAGTACCAGCGCCAGGTGCCGTCCTTGGACGCGGTGACGGTGGTCTTCAGGGCGCCCGTCGAGGTGGTGGTGAGCGTCTTGACGTTGGTGTACGTCGTCGTGCCCGCCGCCTTGAACTGGAGGGTGACCTTCTGGCCGCCGTACAGGTCGTAGCGGTGCGTGTCCCAGTTGGCCCGCTTCAGCGTGCCCTTGATAGTGATCGGCTTGCCCTTGGTGACCGGCTCGGGGCTCGCGTCGGCACTCTCGATGACGGAGGCGCGCTTGAGGCGGGTGGTGTAGGAGAGCAGGTCGTCGTCGTATCCGCCGCCGACCTTGATCGCCAGGCCGGACGTCTTCCACGTCGTGGCGTCGCTGTTGACGAGCTTCTTGCCCCCGGGGAGCATCAGGGGGTCGATCTGAAGCGACTCATCACAGTCGTAGTAGGTGTAGCCACCGGCGCTCGACTGCATGCAGTTCCACTGGATCGTCCCGATGGCCAGTCCCCTGCTGTTCGAGCCGAAGGTGCCGCGATAGACGCGGATCCTCCAGTCGTCCAGCTTGACCTTCGTCTTCACCGTGTACGTCATCGGCACCTCGATCTCGGCACCCGTGCCCACCACGATCGGCTTGCCCTTGTTGATGACCACGGCCGAGAACGTGATGTCGCTGTCGGCCGCGTGCGCGCTCGGAGCCGTGAGCAGCGTGCCCGCGACAGCCGTGCCGACGGCCGCGAAAACGGTTGCCACGCGCCGCGCGGCCGGGAATCTGCGTGCTGTCCGCAGAGTCATGTCCCACCCCTGATGTGTGCCTGTGAAGACCGGGTGATCTTCCACCCGGTGCAGGCACTCTAGATCACGGGTGTGACAGCGCTTCCGCGCGCACGGTAGAGGCGATCGTCGCCGAGCCCACCACGCGCGTGCCGTCGTAGAGCACGATCGCCTGACCGGGGGCGACGCCGCGGACCGGCTCGGTGAAGGTGACCTCCAGGGAGCCGTCGACGATCTCGGCGGTGACCTCGGTCTCGCCGCCGTGGGCGCGCAGCTGGGCGGTGTAGGTGCCGGGGCCGGTGGGGGCGGCGCCGCACCAGCGCGGCCGGACCGCCGAGAGGGCGGTGACGTCCAGGGAGGCCGCCGGGCCGACGGTGACGGTGTTGTCCACCGGGGAGATGTCCAGCACGTAGCGCGGCTTGCCGTCGGCGGCGGGGACACCGATGCGCAGGCCCTTGCGCTGGCCGATGGTGAAGCCGTACGCGCCCTCGTGGGTGCCGAGTTTGGTGCCGGCCTCGTCGACGATGTCGCCCTCCGCCTTGCCGAGGCGCCGGGCGAGGAAGCCCTGGGTGTCGCCGTCGGCGATGAAGCAGATGTCGTGCGAGTCGGGCTTCTTGGCGACGGCCAGGCCGCGGCGCTCGGCCTCGGCGCGGATCTCGTCCTTCGTCGTGACCGTGTCGCCCAGCGGGAAGAGGGCGTGCGCCAGCTGCCGGTCGTCCAGGACGCCGAGGACGTAGGACTGGTCCTTGGCCATGTCGGAGGCGCGGTGCAGCTCGCGGGTGCCGTCCTCGGTGACGATCACCTGGGCGTAGTGGCCCGTGCAGACCGCGTCGAAGCCGAGGGCGAGGGCCTTGTCCAGCAGGGCCGCGAACTTGATCTTCTCGTTGCAGCGCAGGCACGGGTTGGGCGTACGGCCCGCCTCGTACTCGGCGACGAAGTCCTCGACGACGTCCTCGCGGAAGCGGTCGGCGAGGTCCCAGACGTAGAACGGGATGCCGATGACGTCCGCGGCGCGGCGGGCGTCGCGGGAGTCCTCGATGGTGCAGCAGCCCCGCGCGCCCGTGCGGAAGGACTGGGGGTTCGCGGAGAGGGCGAGATGGACGCCGGTCACGTCGTGGCCCGCCTCGGCCGCGCGGGCGGCGGCTACGGCGGAGTCGACGCCGCCGGACATGGCGGCGAGGACGCGGAGGGGACGGGAGCGCTGCGGGGTGTCAGTCATAACCCTTCCAGGGTAAGGGGGCGCGGGAACCGGGGCCCGCGAGTATCCGTTGTGGATCACATGGGACGTACTACGGGGGCCACCCGGGACACCGACCGGCGGATCAGGCGGCGTGCCCTGCTCGTCGGCGGCATGACGGCGGCGGCCGGCACGGCCGTGCTCGCCCGCGACGAGCTGCGGCGGCTGTGGTGGCGTACGCCGGGTGTGCGCAAGCCGCGCAAGGCGGGCGAGGTCGACTTCACGGGCGCCCGCTGGACGCCCGCGTCCGAGGCCAACTTCCGCTGGGCGGACCGGCCGGAGGACTACGGCGTCGATCTGGTGGTCATCCATGTCACCCAGGGCAGCTTCGCGAGCGCGGTGCGGGTGTTCCAGGACCCGGGCCACGGCGCCGCCGCGCACTACATAGTCCGCGACGACGGCCACATCACGCAGATGATCCGCGAGCTGGACGTGGCGTACCACGCGGGCAACCGCGACTACAACGAACGCAGTGTGGGGATCGAGCACGCCGGTTTCGTCGAGGACCCCGCGTCCTTCACGGACGCGATGTACGCGGCCTCCGCCCGGCTGACGGCCCGTATATGCGCGCGCTACGACATCCCGGTCGACCGCGAGCACATCATCGGCCATGTGGAGGTGCCGGGCACCGACCACACCGATCCGGGGCCGCACTGGGACTGGGACCGGTATCTGAAGCTGGTCCGGCGGGCGCGTACGTCCGCCACCCACACGCCCGGCCCCCGGCCGTCGGGCACCGGGACGGGCAGGGCATAGGGCCAGAAGGGCCCCAGGGTGGGACGCGCCCTGCGGGCAGGGCCGCGTCGCCCGGGCCGGGTCAGCTCAGGCCGGCCGCGCGGGCCCGTTCCACCGCGGGGCCGATGGCCTTGGCTACGGCCTCGACGTCGGCCGCGGTGGAGGTGTGGCCGAGGGAGAAGCGCAGGGTGCCGCGGGCCAGGTCCGGGTCGGTGCCGGTGGCCAGCAGGACGTGGCTGGGCTGGGCGACGCCTGCCGTGCAGGCGGAGCCGGTGGAGCACTCGATGCCCTGGGCGTCGAGCAGCAGGAGCAGGGAGTCGCCCTCGCAGCCGGGGAAGGTGAAGTGGGCGTTGGCGGGCAGCCGGCCCGCCGGGTCCGGGTCGCCCCCGAGGACGGCGTCGGGGACGGCCGTGCGGACGGCGGTGACCAGGTCGTCGCGCAGGGCGCCGATCTCGCGGGCGAACCACTCCCGGTGCTCGGCGGCGAGCCGCCCGGCGACCGCGAAGGAGGCGACGGCGGGGACGTCGAGCGTGCCGGAGCGGACATGGCGCTCCTGGCCGCCGCCGTGCAGCACGGGCACGGGGCTGTACTCCCGGCCGAGGAGCAGCGCGCCGATGCCGTACGGCCCGCCGATCTTGTGGCCGGAGACGGTCATGGCGGCGAGGCCGGAGGCGTCGAAGTCGACCGGGACCTGTCCGAAGGCCTGCACCGCGTCGGCGTGCAGGGGCACGTCGAACTCGGCGGCCGCGTCGGCCAGTTCACGGACCGGCATCAGGGTGCCGATCTCGTTGTTGGCCCACATCACCGTGGCGAGCGCCACGTCGTCGGGGTTGGCGGCGACGGCCTCGCGCAGGGCGTCCGGGTGGACCCGGCCGTGCGCGTCGACGGGGAGGTACTCGATCACGGCGCCCTCGTGGTCGCCGAGCCAGTGCACGGCGTCGAGGACGGCGTGGTGCTCGACGGGGCTGGCCAGCACCCGGACGCGGGCCGGGTCGGCGTCGCGGCGGGCCCAGTACAGGCCCTTGACCGCGAGGTTGTCCGCCTCGGTGCCGCCCGAGGTGAGGACGACCTCGCTGGGCCGGGCGCCGAGCGCCTCCGCGAGGGTCTCGCGGGCTTCCTCGACCGTGCGGCGGGCCCGGCGGCCCGAGGCGTGGAGGGAAGAGGCGTTTCCGGTCACGCCCAGCTGGGCGGTCAGTGCCTCAGCCGCCTCCGGGAGCATCGGCGTCGTCGCGGCGTGGTCGAGGTATGCCATGGTGACGACGATTCTACGGGGCGCCGTTGAGGGCACCGCGTGCGGTGTCGGCCGCGCGCGGTGCCCTGGGGCCTCGGTGACTCCCGGAGCGCTAGAAGCTCCAGGAGATGGTGCTGTCGGCGTGCATGAACGCGGCGAGCACGACCAGGTCGGCCACGCCGAGGCCGAGGCCGAGCAGGGCCCGGCCGCGTCGCCGGGTCCCGCGCCACAGGGCAGCGGCCGCCAGGACGACGGCGATCGGGCCGAGGAAGAAGTTGAAGACGAGCAGGCCGAGAAGGCCGAGGACGAAGGACGCGACGGCCATGCCGTCGGCGTCACGGGCGGTGGTCCGGCCGACGGCCGGTGCGGTGAGATGCATGGCGTTGACTCCCGGCGGTTCAGCGGGTGGGCGTGTGCCGGCGGCGGGCGTGGCGCTCGCGCAGGGCGAAGACGCCGAGCCAGGCGGCGATGACGGCGGCCGCGACGACGGTGAAGGAGAGCGGTGCGTGGGCGACGGTGCCCAGGACGACACCGAGCAGCAGCAGCGCGGCGACGAGGAACAGCATGGGACGGAATCCCCCTCCGGAACGCCTCACGGGTCTGCCCCGTGAAGCTTCGGTGAACGGTTGTAGTAACAGTTGTTCACTGACTTTGCAGTCTAGCGCACCGGGCGACTTTCCAATTCCGGAGAACAGTTGTTAACTGCATGGCATGAGTCACACCCTCGGTGCCCGGCAGGCCCAGAAACTCAAGACCCGTCAGGCACTCCTGGACGCGGCGCTCCAACTGCTGGAGGAGCAGAGCCTGAGCAGTCTGGGGCTGCGCGAGGTCACCCGGGCGGTGGGCGTCGCACCGACGGCCTTCTACCGGCACTTCCGCTCCACGGCGGACCTCGGGGTGGCGCTGGTGGAGGAGGCGCTCGGCAGTCTGCATCCGATGATCCGGACCGTCGTGTCCACGACGGGGGACGGCGAGGAACGCATCGCGCGTGCGGTGGAGTTGATCGCCGGGCATGTGGCGGCGCATCCCGCGCACGTCCGGTTCATCGCTCGGGAGCGGCACGGGGGGGTGCAGTCGGTGAGGGCGGCCATCCGGGAGCAGCTCGATCGGTTCACCGAGGAGGTGAAGACCGAGCTGGCGAAGGATCCGCAGGCGGTGGGGTGGAGCGACGACGACGTCCGGATGCTGGCCGGGCTGTACGTCGATCAGATGCTGGGCACGGCTTCGTTGTTCCTGGAGGCGGGGTCGGAGGAGGAGCGGGGGTGGGTTGCGCGGGTGGCGTCCCGCCGGTTGCGGCTTATCAGTGTGGGGCGGGCGCACTGGCTGGACTGACGTCCGTGGGGTGCCTGCGGCGGGCTTTGCGGCTTCACGTCCGTCGGGGCTTGTCGCGCAGTTCCCCGCGCCCCTTCATGGGCGGTTTGCGGCTTCACGTCCGTCGTGGCTGGTCGCGCAGTTCCCCGCGCCCCTAGGGGTTGCGCTCGGCCGCGTCGAGTCCGGGAGGCGTCCTGCGGAGAGGTGTGCGGCTTTCCCGGCGTCGTGGCCGGGCGCGCCGTCCCCGCGCCCCTAGGGGTTGCGCTCGGCCCCGGCGAGGGCGGGAGGCGCACCTGCGGGAGCCGTGCGGCCTTCCCGGCCCCGTGGTTGATCGCGCAGTTCCCCGCGCCCCTTGAGGGGTCGCACTCCGCCCCGGCGAGGGCGGGAGGCGTCCTTGCGGAAAGCCGCGCGGCCTTCCCGGCGTTGGGGCTGGGCGCGCCGCGGCCCAAGGGGGTGATCGCAGGGGTCAGGGGAGGCGGACTCGGGCCAGTTGGCGGGACTGGGCTACCAGGCGGTCCCGGGCGTCCCAGACTTCCGCGTCCTCCTCCAGGAAGCCGCCCGCGAGGTTGCGGGTGGTGATGGAGACGCGGACCGGGCCCGGGGCCGGACGGCAGCGGATGTGGACGGTGAGTTCGACGGTGGGGACCCAGCCCTTGATGCCGAGTTCGAAGGCCGTCGGCGGGAGGGCGTCGACGGCGAGGAGGAGGGACAGCGGGTCCATGTCGCGGCCGTCGGCGAGGCCGAACCAGGAGCGCATCTCCCCGTTGCCGGAGGGCTGTCCGAGCGCCCAGCCCAGGGTCGACGGGTCCAGCTTGAGCATCAGCCGCTCCGTGATGGCCGAACTGCCGTCGACCGGGGCGGGACCGTCCTCGGGGCCGAAGCACTGGCTCATCGGCGGGATCGCCGGCGGCCGGGCCGTGGTGCGGACGTCGTCGGGCAGGGTGCCCAGATCGCCGTAGGAGGCGAGGACGCGGATCCGCTCGACCTCGGCACCCTGCTCGTCGTACTGGAACAGCGAGGCCTGGCCGGTCGACAGTGTGCGGCCGGTGCGGACGACCTCCGTGCGCACGACCGCCGGACCCGGCTGGGACGCCGTCAGATAGTGGGCGGAGACGGTGAACGGGTCCGGGTGGGGCAGGGCGTCGGCGAGCGCGCGGCCCAGTACGGCCAGCAGATAGCCGCCGTTGACCGCGTTGATGATGGTCCAGCCTGCCGAGAGGTCGATGTCGTAGACGCCCTCGGTGCGGCGGGTGAGCGCGGTGTCTCGGTCGAACTCGCTGTCGCCGATGAGCGCCTGGGATGCCTGAGCCATACAGGTACCGTACAACAGGAAACTACTAAGCGGTAGCTTTTCTCATTCTCACGCCAGACCGTCCCGCGCCAAACCGTCCCGCGCTAGACGTCGTCCGCCTCCCTGGCCGTCGACCTGCGGTTCCACGCCCTGGGCGCCCGCCAGTGGTACTTCATCGCCAGCAGCCGCAGCACGAAGGCCGTCACGACGGCCAGCCCCGAGGTGAAGGCGGTCAGCGCGTCGAAGCGGATGCACAGGACGACGATGCCCGCGCCGACCATCGCCGGCACCGCGTACAGGTCGCGGTCCCAGCGCAGCAGCGAGGGGATCTCGTTGGCGAGCACGTCCCGCAGGACACCGCCGCCGACGGCGGTGGCGAGGCCGAGCGCCGCGGAGGCGGTCAGGTTCAGCCCGTACTCGTACGCCTTTATCGTGCCGGAGACCGCGAACAGGCCGAGGCCGGCCGCGTCGAAGACGTTCACGCCGACCTGGATGCGCTCCACCTCCGGGTGCAGGAAGAACACCAGGAGCGCGGCGAGCAGCGGGGTGGAGAAGTACCCGAGGTCCGTGAACGCCGCCGGGGGCACCGCCCCGATGACCAGGTCGCGGATGAGTCCGCCGCCGAGCGCGGTGACCTCGGCGAGGACGGCGATACCGAAGACGTCGAAGTTCTTGCGGACGGCCAGCAGCGCGCCGGAGATGGCGAAGACGAAGATGCCGATCAGGTCGAGCGTGTGCTGGACGGACGGGCTGAAGAGTTGCTCAAGCACCCTACATTCTTACCTATGACAGAGCCCCTGCCTTGCATTGCAAGGCAGGGGCTGCGTCACAGGGTTACTTCTCGTCGGACTTCGCGGTCTCCGGCTTCGAGACCTCGGCCGGTTCCGGGTCGGCCGCGTCGGCCGAATCGGCGGTGGCCTCGGCCGGCTCCGGCTCGGCGGTCTCCGCCGCCTCCGGCTCGGCGGCCGCCGCGGGCTCCGCCGCCTCCGGCACCAGCTCCGCCGCCTCCTTCGCGACGCTCAGCAGCACCGTGTCCTGCGGCTGCTGGTCCTCGAAGTTCTCCGGGTGGTGGCAGGCGACCTGCTGACCGGGACGCAGCTGGAGCAGCGGCGGCTCGGTCGTCCTGCAGATCTCCGTGGCCTTCCAGCACCGGGTGTGGAAGCGGCAGCCGCTGGGCGGCGAGATCGGCGAGGGCACGTCGCCCTTGAGCAGGATGCGCTCGCTCCTGGCGCCGCGGCGGGCCGGGTCCGGGATCGGCACCGCCGACATCAGCGCCTTGGTGTACGGGTGCATCGGCGACTTGTAGAGCAGGTCGCGGTCGGCCAGCTCCACGATCTTGCCGAGGTACATCACCGCGATCCGGTCCGAGACGTGCCGGACGACCGAGAGGTCGTGCGCGATGATCACGTACGTCAGGCCCAGTTCCTCCTGGAGGT
Source organism: Streptomyces sp. NPDC005017 (assembly GCF_042873115.1). Taxonomy (NCBI): domain Bacteria; kingdom Bacillati; phylum Actinomycetota; class Actinomycetes; order Kitasatosporales; family Streptomycetaceae; genus Streptomyces; species Streptomyces sp. NPDC005017. The sequence goes on from NZ_JBIALD010000029.1 coordinate 62,882, forward strand.
CGTCCAGCAGGTTCACGACCTGGGCCTGGATCGACACGTCCAGCGCGGACACCGGCTCGTCGGCGACGACGAGCTTCGGGTTCAGCGCGAGCGCGCGGGCGATGCCGATGCGCTGGCGCTGGCCGCCGGAGAACTCGTGCGGGTAGCGGTTGTAGTGCTCGGGGTTGAGACCCACGACCGACAGCAGCCGCTGCACCTCCTTCTTGATGCCGCCCTCGGGCGTGACGCCCTGGAGCTTGAAGGGGGCGCCGACGATCGTGCCGATGGTGTGGCGCGGGTTCAGCGAGGAGTACGGGTCCTGGAAGATCATCTGCACGTCGCGGCGCAGCGGGCGCATGCCCGACACCCCGAGGTGCGTGATGTCCTTGCCCTCGAACTCGACCGTGCCGCCGGTCGGCTCCAGCAGCCGGGTGATGAGCCGGCCCATCGTGGACTTGCCGCAGCCGGACTCGCCCACGACGCCGAGCGTTTCGCCCGAGCGCACCTCGAAGTCGATGCCGTCGACGGCGTGCACCGCGCCGACCTGCCGCTTGAGCAGGCCCTTGCGGATCGGGAAGTGCTTCTGCAGGCCGCTGACCTTGAGCAGCACCTCCCGCTCGGTGCGAGGGCCCTGGCTCTGCGCGGGAATCGTCACCGCTTTCTCGTCACTCACAGCTTCGGCGCAATCTCTTCGGTCCAGATCCGCTCCCGCTGCTCCTGGCCCATGTGGCAGGCGGCCCAGTGCTTGCTGCCGACCTCGGTCAGCTCGGGGCGGACCGTGCGGGTGACGTCGTCCTTGGGCACGTCCGCGTACGGGCAGCGCGGGTTGAAGGCGCAGCCGGACGGGACGTTGATGAGGGAGGGCGGCGAGCCCTTGACCGGGATCAGGCGTTCCTGCTGGTCGCGGTCGAGGCGCGGCATCGAGCCGAGCAGGCCCCAGGTGTAGGGGTGGCGGGGCTCGTAGAACACCTTCTCGGCGGGGCCGCGCTCGACGCACCGGCCGCCGTACATCACCAGCAGGTCGTCGGCGAGCTCGGCGACGACGCCCAGGTCGTGGGTGATGATGATGACCGCCGAGCCGAACTCCGTCTGCAGATCCCGGATCAGGTCGAGGATCTGCGCCTGGACGGTGACGTCCAGGGCGGTGGTCGGCTCGTCCGCGATGAGCAGTTCGGGGTTGTTGACCAGCGACATCGCGATCATCGCGCGCTGGCGCATACCGCCGGAGAACTCGTGCGGGTAGTTGTCGACGCGCTTGTCGGGCTGCGGGATGCCGACCCGGTCGAGCATCTCGACGGCCCGGCGGCGGGCGGTCTTCTTGTCGACGTCGTGGTGGATGCGGTACGCCTCCACGATCTGCTGGCCGATCGTGTAGTACGGGTGCAGCGCGGACAGCGGGTCCTGGAAGATCATCGCCATCTCGCGGCCGCGCATCCGGCGCACCTTGTCCGGGTCGGCCGACAGCAGCTCGGTGCCGTTCAGCCAGATCTCGCCGGAGATCCGCGCCTTGCGCTTGCCGTACTGGCCGGCCGTGTGCAGGCCCATGATGCCGAGGCTGGTCACGGACTTGCCGGAACCCGACTCGCCCACGATGCCGAGGGTCTTGCCCTTCTCCAGCGTGAAGCTCAGCCCGTCGACGGACTTGACCAGGCCGTCGTCGGTCGGGAAGTGCACCTTGAGGTCGCGCACTTCGAGGAAGGAAGAGGGGGTCGCGCCGGTGGTGGGCTCGCCGAGAGCGGCACCGGTCTTGCTCAGGTCGCTCATGCGAGCCTCACTCGGGGGTCGATCACGGCGTACATGACGTCCACCACGAGGTTGGCGATGAGCACCGCGAGGGAGGTGATCAGGGTGACGCCCAGGATGATGGGCAGGTCCTGCGTCTTGATGCCGTTGAGCACGGCCTGGCCGAGGCCGGGCAGGCTGAACGCCGTCTCGGTCAGGATCGCGCCGCCGATGAGGGCGCCGAGGTCCATGCCGAGCATGGTCAGGATGGGGGTCATCGTGGAGCGCATGGCGTGCTTGCTGATGACGACCTTCTCCGTGAGGCCCTTGGCGCGCGCGGTGCGGATGTAGTCCTCGCCCATGATCTCCAGCATGGTGGCGCGGGTGATACGGGCGTACATCGCGGCGTACAGGAAGGAGAGGGTGACCCAGGGCAGCAGCATGCTCTGGAACCAGCCGCCGAAGCCGTCCTCCAGTGGCACGTACTCGCCGTCGATCCAGTCGAGACCGAAGTCGAAGACGGCCAGCGAGAGCATGGCGGTGAAGTAGATCGGGAGCGAGACGCCGCCGAGGGCGACGATCATCGCGCCGCGGTCCCACAGGCTGCCCCGCTTGAGAGCGGAGAGCACGCCCGCGGAGACACCGAGCAGCAGCCACAGCACGGCGGCGCCGAGCGCGAGTCCCAGGGTCACCGGGAAGCGGTCGGTGATGACCGGCCAGATGGCCTGCTCGCTGCGGAAGGAGTAGCCGAAGCAGGGCGCGGCGCACTCGGTGACGTCGCCGCCGCCCGAGTAGGTGCGGCCCGCGAAGATGCCCTTGAAGAACTCCCAGACCTGGACGTAGACCGGCTCCGCCAGGCCCAGCTTCGCCCGTACGGCCTCGACGGCGGCAGGGTCGGCCTGCTTGCCCACGAAGCTCGTGGCGATGTCGACGCCCGCCCACTTCGGGACGAGGAAGAAGATGCCGAAGACCACCATGACGATGACCACGAGCATCACTGCGGCGGCGAACAACCGCCTGATGAGGTAAGTGAGCACAGCTCTTGGCCCGCGGCGGACCGCGGGGCACCGGAGGTCGTCCGGTGCCCCGCGGCTCGCGCCTTGCCGGCCTTCACCTGCCTTTCGTGCCGTGCGGCGGGTGTGCCGGGGTTACTTCGCGGACTTCAGGCCGAGGTTGACGAAGTCGTACATGCCGCTGTAGCCGTCGGTGGTGTAGACGTTCGCCAGGCGGTCACCGCGCCAGTTGATGAACTTCTCGAAGACGAAGGGCAGGTAGTAGCCGCCCTCCATGACCTTGTGGTTGATCTCAGTGGAGATCTTGGTCTTCTCGGCGTCGTCGAGGGTGTTGACGTAGTCGTCGAACAGGCCGTCGATCGCCTTGTCCTTGATGAGGGCGTAGTTGTTGTTGCCCGACTCGAGGATGTAGCTGCTGCTCCACAGCGGCAGACCGAAGCCCTGCACGGACGGGAAGTCCGGGCCCCAGCCCATGATGATGATGCCGAACTTCTTCTTGGCCACGTTGGACGGGCTGCCGATGATGCCGGAGGTCTGCGAGCCGTCGTACTGCTCGATGTCGGCGGTGATGCCGACCTTCTTCAGCGACGCCTGGAGCGACTCGGCGGTGGCCACCTCGACCGGCTTGTTGTTGCGGACCGCGATGGTGGTCTTGAAGCCGTTGGGCTGACCGCAGGCCTTCAGCTCTTCCTTGGCCTTGGCGACGTTGCCGCTCTTGTTGGCCGTGGCCAGCTCGAACGGGTCGTAGGACTGGCCCTCGGAGCCCGGGATGGACGGCGGGAGCATGTTGGTGCCGATGTCGCCACCGGCGATCGGGCCACCGCGGGCGTTCTGGAGCGACACGTGGTCGGCACCGTAGATCACGGCCTTGCGGCAGTGCTCGTTGTCGAACGGCTTCACGCTCTGCGGGAAGACCGCGTAACGGATGTAACCGGAGACCGGGTTGTCCAGGTTGGCCTTGTGCTTCTTCAGGGCGGTGGTGCGGCCCTGCGGCGACATGCCGGTCTGGTTGATGTCCAGGTCGTAGGTGCCGTCGATCAGGCGCTGGTCCATCTCGTTGGCGTTGGAGAAGATCTTCAGCGAGATCACGTCCGGGTACGCCTTGCGGACCGGGTCGGAGGACTGCTTCCAGTTCTCGTTGCGGACCAGCTTCAGGCCCTTGCCCGGGTCGTACGACTCGAACTTGTAGGGGCCGGAGGAGAACGGCTTCAGGCCGTACTTGGACTTGGTGTCCATGTCCTGGCGGACCGGGGAGGCGGAGATCAGCGCCAGCATCTCCTCGAAGTCCGAGTTGGCCTTCGGGAGCTTGAAGACGATGGTCTTGTCGTCCGGGGTCTCGATGGCCTTCAGGCCGAGCTTGTCCGCGGACTTGTCCTTGTACGGACCCTGGTAGGTGCCCTTGGGGTCAAGGACCTCCTTCAGGTACGTCGGGCCGCCGGCGAGGACGTCCTGCGCCCACACGCGCTCGATGCCGTACTTGACGTCCTTGGACGTGATCGGCTTGCCGTCCTCCCAGGTGACGTCGTCACGCAGGGTGTACGTGTAGGTCTTGCCGTCGTCCGTGACCTTGGCCAGACCCGTGGCGAGGTCCGGGGTGAGCTCGGCGCCCGCCTTGCCCGGCTCCGTCTTGTTCGTGACGAGCTGGCGGCTGTAGTAGCGGGCGAAGTTCCACATGAAGCCGTAGTAACCGCGGGTGGTGTCCCACGAGTCGGCGTCCTGGGCACCGGCGAACTTCAGCTCGCCGCCCTTCTTGGCCAGGTCGGCCTGGGCGACCTTGTTGTTGGCCGCGTCGAAGCCGGCCGCGCCGGTCTTGGACCCGCCCTTGCCTTCGCTGTCGTCGCCGCCGCCGCACGCCGCCGTGGTCAGCAGCGCGGCGACCACCGCGGCAGCGGCCATGGCCTGCTTGCGCCGCCCTGAGGTGCGTTGGGTAGTCACGATCTCGGATCCTCCGGTTGTGATGAGAGATCCCGTGAGCGGTGCCACGGGTCGCTTGGGGTACGGCAGTTCAGCGCGAGCCCTTCGGGTCGAGCGCGTCACGCACGCCGTCGCCGAAGAGGTTGAAGGCCAGAACCGTGATGAAGATCGCTACACCGGGGACGACCATGTACATGGGGTCCGACTCGTAGTAGTCGATCGCGTTGGAGAGCATCTGCCCCCAGGACGCCGTGGGCGGCTTGACGCCCACGCCGAGGAAGCTGAGTGCCGCTTCGGTGAGGATGTTGGTGGGGATCATCATCGTCGTGTACACGACGATCGGGGCGACCAGGTTGGGCAGCAGTTCCTTGAAGAGGATGTAGAACCGCCCGGCGCCCAGCGATCGGGCGGCCTCGACGTACTCCCGCTCACGCAGGGAGAGGGTCTGGCCGCGCACCACGCGTCCGATGTAGGGCCACCCGAAGAAGCCGATGACCAGGATCATGACGAACAGACGGACGTTCGTGCCTTCCAGGCCCAGCATCTCGCTCGGCATGACGGAGACGAGCGCGATGATGAACAGCAGCTGCGGGAAGGCCAGCAGACCGTCCATCACCCGGCTGATCAGGGAGTCGACCCAGCCGCCGAAGAACCCGGCGAGAATACCCAGGACGGTACCGAGGACGACGGCGACGACCGCGGACAGGAAGCCGACGAGCAGCGAGATCCGGGCGCCGTAGACGATGCGCGCGAAGATGTCGCGGCCGCTCACCGGCTCGACGCCGAGCAGATGGTCGCCGCTGATGCCGCCCAGCGAGCCAGTGGGGGTGCCGAACAGCGGGTCGATCAGGTCCTCGTGGTGGGACTCGGGGTCCTGGCCCACGAGGCTGGTGATCAGGGGCGCGAGAACGGCGACCAGGATGAGCAGCAGGACCAGGGCACCGCCCGCGAGGGCGAGCTTGTCGCGCTTGAGACGCTCCCAGGCGATCCGGCCGAGGGAGCGGCCCTGTACGGCCTTCGCTCCGCCGCCTACTGCCGCGGCCTCTTCGACCGCGCTCGGGGCCGCTTCGGCGGTCGGCTCGTGCAATGGTGCCGTCATCTGGCAGGGACCCCTCTCAACCGGCGGTAGCCGGCCCGCACTTGCCGCTGTAGCGGCGTTGTCAGTCCGTCGTACATACAGGGGCGAACACCCGGGCGAACGCCCCTGGAGCGGGAGTCTTCAACGCTTTGGCGATCTGTTGCCAGACTTGACGATGAATGGATGCCTAAACGTGATGCTGTCCTGGGGAATCCGTTATCCGGACAGACGGTAACGCCCCTCGGACGAGGACGAGTTGGATTCAAACGGACAGATCGGTCGATATCTCTTCCGTCTACGCGCGCAGATGACTCGATGAAGCTTCAACTGGCTTGCACGGTGAGACAGTTCAGAAGATGCCCTGCGCCGGCGGGTATCCGTAGCCCGCGGCGGGCGCCGGAGCCGCGTGTGCCTCGCGGTCGTAGAACGGGCGGGCGTTGGACCGCATCCACATCGCGACGGGGCAGTACTCGTCGGACATCGCCACCGTCGACACGGGCAGCCCGTCGGGCACGGCGCCGATGGACTGGTGCATCATGGCGCGCACCGAGTCCACGGCCGACGGCGAGGTCTCGTACACGTCCAGGCCGATGGCGAGGTACGGTGCGCCCAGCGCCGGCTGCACCCAGGCGCGGCGCAGGGTGCGCACGGCCGGGGTGCGATGCGCGTTCTGCGCGAGGAGGGCGTAGAACTGCGGGATCTCGATACCGGGTTCGGCCAGCCGCAGCGGGCCGGCCGGCTGGCGGTCCAGACCCGTCGCGATCCGGCGCAGATCGAGCCAGGGCACACCGACGCCGCCGCCATGGGCGTGCGGGTTGAGCCAGAGGCCGTAGTGGTCGGGGTACAGGGTGCGGGCCACGTCGAGGGCGTCGACGACCTCGTAGCTGCGGTTCCAGCCGCTGGCCGAAAGCTCCTGGGCGGAGGTCACACAGGGCGCGTAGGAGTGGCCGCCGACGTGCATCGTGCCGTACTGGGCGTCCGGGGAACCCGCCTGGCCGTGCCAGAGCAGCATCCAGACCTGGCCGGAGACGGGCGTCGCGAGGGCACGCAGGAGCGCCTCGTAGGCGTCGTAACGCCCCGGGGTGACCTGGCGCAGCGTGTGCTCGACCGTGCCGGTCGCGGCGGTGCCGCTCGCGCTCACTGTGTTACGCCCCTTCTTCTTCTGACCGGGTTATGAAACCAGGTTATGCCGTCCGGGGGGAGGACCGGGGGAGAGCTCGGTGGGTTCCGTGATCCCCTACTTCTGGAAGAACGGGCGCACCCTCTGCCGCATCCAGTCCCCCACCGGGTCCTGCGCCACGTCCAGCAGGACCAGGTTCACCGGCCACGGGACGGGGGCCTGGGCCAGGGCCCGGCCCAGGGCCGCGGTGGGCGCCGCGAGCGGGTCGCCGTCCAGCTGTGCGAGTTCGACACCGACGAACAGCGCCGGGTCGGCCGTCTCGATCGCGGCCAGACAGCGGCGGGCCGTGCGCACGACCCCGGTGGCGTCGAACTCGGCGGAGGCGGCGGAGAGGAAGGCGACGGGGTCTTCCTGCCAGTCGGGTTCGTACAGGCGGACGCGGCCGCCGCTCGCCGGGCCGTCCAGCGGGGTGCGGCCGGAGCGGCAGAGCTCGGCGACGGCGGCCGGCGGGAGGGGCACGCCGACCACGCCGCCGGGGTTGAGCGCGATGCCGGCCTGCGGGGGCAGACCGCGGGCGAACTCCACGGCGGGGGCGACGGCGTACGACATGTTCGGGCCCGCGCCGAGGCGGAACTGCTCCTCGGAGGTGAAGACCGGGACGTAGGCCTGGCCCTCGATCTCCAGGGTGGGCAGGTCGAGCTCGCCGCTGTCCGGGCCGCCGCCGGACGGCAGCGGCACCCAGACGAAGCTGCGGCCGAGGACCTCGACGAGGCGGGCGCCGGCCGACGGCACGCCGAGGGAGGCGGAGAGCACCTCCTCCAGTTCGTTGCCGGGCCATCCGCCGTGTGGATGGGGGTGCGCCTGCGCCGGGAAGTCCATCTGCTGCCTACCGCCTGCCGTGAACCTGCTGTGGCTGAAAGGCTAACCCGTACGTGCGGCCCGCCCGTCGGCGTGCCCGGCCCATGGGAACGGGCAAGCTCCCACGGCCGGTCCGTCAGCCCGTGAACCCGATCCGGCGCAGGGTGTCCGCGGCGTCCCGGTCGAGCAGGACGGCCGAGCCGCAGCCGCCGGGCAGTGCGCCGCGCTCGACGCGGCGCAGCAGGCGCGCGGCGGCGCCGCGGTGGCGGCGGAAGGCGTAGCGCGAGACCCCGCGGCCGCGCTCGCGCTGGCCGGCCAGGGCCTGCTCGGGGGTGACGTCGAGGAGCAGCAGATGCAGGGTGCCGCCGCGGCGGCGGGCCTCGCGGGTGAGCCAGCCGCGCACCCAGGCCTGGGTGCCGCAGTCGTGCACGACGACGCCCCGGCCGGTACGCAGGGCGCGGCGCAGTCGGGCGTAGTGGGCGAGGCGGACGAGTGGGCGGTAGACGGCGTACGGCAGGAAGCGGGGGGCGCGGGCGTCGAAGCGGTCGCGGGTGTCCTGGGAGTCGATGCGGGTACCGGGCACGGTCCGCCGCATCAGGGTGGACTTGCCGCTGCCGGGCAGTCCGGTGATCACGACGAGGTCGGCGGGGCCGAAGAGCAGGGCGTGCGGGCTGCGGCCGGCGCGCTCGCGCAGGTCGCGGACGACGGGTGCGGAGTGCGCGGGGCAGGCGTCCGTGGCCGGGGCACCGGTCCGTGCGGGCAGCGCGAGGGCCGGGCTCGTGGCGTACGGCGTGGTCCTGTTCACCGTGATCGTCCTCCCCTGGGGCGGGTCACGAGACCCTTGCCCATCGAGTGTAAAGAGACGGTAATCCGGTGCGCCTCCGGATTTCGTGTGCGTAGTGCCACAGCCCGGTTACAGATGCGGCCTGCCCTGCTCGGCGGATGCGTGCAATGATGGGCGCGCCAACTGCATACCGGCCGTTTGAATCCGCGCGGGAGAGTCCCCAGCCCGTCTGGGGCGCCGAAGGAGCAAGTCCCTCCCTTGAATCTCTCAGGCCCCGTTACCGCGCGGGCGAGGCACATCTGAAAAGCGGGCCGCTGCCAGCAGTGGTCCCACCCAAGGTGCAAGCCATGTCCTTCCCCCGCGTCACTGTACGTATGTGTACGGGCGGTCATGGCGAACCTCTCAGGTTCCGATGACAGATGGGGAGGAATGACCTCGCCTGTCGTGTACTTGGGAGACGACCGACCGATGAGCAGTACCGAACTGCGCCTTACCGCGCTCGACGCCCTGCATCGCTCGCTGGGCGCGACGATGACCGACTTCGCCAGCTGGGACATGCCGCTGCGCTACGGCTCCGAGCGCGACGAGCACAACGCCGTGCGGACCAGGGCCGGACTCTTCGACCTCTCGCACATGGGCGAGATCACCGTGACCGGCCCGCAGGCCGGGGCCCTGCTGAACTTCGCGCTCGTCGGCAACATCGCCGCCGTGGGCGTGGGCCGGGCCCGCTACACGATGATCTGCCGGGCCGACGGCGGCATCCTGGACGACCTGATCGTCTACCGGCTGGGCGAGACCGAGTACATGGTCGTCGCCAACGCCTCCAACGCGCAGGTCGTGCTGGACGCGCTGACCGAGCGCGCGGCCGGCTTCGACGCGGAGGTCCGCGACGACCGTGACGCGTACGCGCTGATCGCCGTCCAGGGCCCGGAGTCCCCCGGCATCCTGAAGTCGCTGACGGACGCCGACCTGGACGGCCTGAAGTACTACGCGGGTCTGCCCGGCACGGTCGCGGGCGTCCCGGCGCTGATCGCGCGCACCGGCTACACCGGCGAGGACGGCTTCGAGCTGTTCGTGAAGCCGGAGCACGCCGTGGCGCTGTGGCAGGCGCTGACCGAGGCGGGCGCGGGGGTCGGCCTGATCCCGTGCGGCCTGTCCTGCCGCGACACACTGCGCCTGGAGGCGGGCATGCCGCTGTACGGGCACGAGCTGACCACCTCGCTCACCCCCTTCGACGCCGGGCTCGGCCGTGTGGTCAAGTTCGAGAAGGAGGGCGACTTCGTCGGCCGCGAGGCGCTCACCGAGGCCGCCGCGCGCGCCGAGCAGAACCCGCCGCGGGTGCTGGTCGGTCTGGTCGCCGAGGGCCGCCGGGTGCCGCGCGCCGGTTTCGCCGTGGTCGCGGGCGGTGAGGTGATCGGCGAGGTCACCTCCGGCGCTCCCTCCCCCACGCTGGGCAAGCCGATCGCCATGGCGTACGTCGACGCGGCGCACGCGGCACCGGGCACCGCGGGTGTCGGCGTGGACATCCGGGGCAGCCACGAGCCGTACGAGGTCGTGGCGCTGCCCTTCTACAAGCGTCAGAAGTGACAGTTTCGTAGCACCGCCGCGATGGCGTCGGGCACGTTCGCGCTGCTCACGCACGCCCCGGGCGGTCCCCCTGCATCAGCATCACCTCGCGTACAGGAGAATTCAGGCCATGAGCAACCCCCAGCAGCTGCGCTACAGCAAGGAGCACGAGTGGCTGTCGGCCGCCGAGGACGGCGTGTCGACGGTCGGCATCACGGAGCACGCGGCGAACGCCCTCGGCGACGTCGTCTACGTCCAGCTCCCGGAGGTCGGTGACACGGTGACCGCGGGTGAGAGCTGCGGTGAGCTGGAGTCGACCAAGTCGGTCAGCGAGCTCTACTCGCCGGTCAGCGGTGAGATCACCGCCGTCAACCAGGACGTCGTGGACGACCCGGCGCTGGTGAACTCCGCTCCGTTCGAGGGCGGCTGGCTGTTCAAGGTCCGTGTCGCGGGCGAGCAGGACGACCTGCTCTCCTCCGACGAGTACTCCGCCTACATCGCCGGCTGAGGAGTCGCATGTCCTCCCTGAACACCCCCCTGCACGAGCTCGACCCGGAGGTCGCCGCGGCGATCGACGCCGAGCTGGTGCGTCAGCAGTCCACGCTCGAGATGATCGCGTCGGAGAACTTCGCTCCGCTCGCCGTCATGGAGGCGCAGGGCTCGGTGCTGACGAACAAGTACGCCGAGGGCTACCCGGGCCGCCGCTACTACGGCGGCTGCGAGCACGTCGACGTCACCGAGCAGATCGCGATCGACCGGATCAAGGACCTGTTCGGCGCCGAGTACGCCAACGTCCAGCCGCACTCGGGTGCCTCCGCGAACCAGGCCGCGCTGTTCGCGATGGCCAAGCCGGGCGACACGATCCTCGGTCTGGACCTGGCGCACGGCGGTCACCTGACCCACGGCATGCGCCTGAACTTCTCGGGCAAGCAGTTCGACGTGGTCGCGTACCACGTGGACGACGCGGGTCTCGTGGACATGGCCGAGGTCGAGCGGCTCGCCAAGGAGCACCGCCCGAAGGTGATCATCGCGGGCTGGTCGGCGTACCCGCGCCAGCTGGACTTCGCGGAGTTCCGCCGGATCGCCGACGAGGTCGAGGCGTTCCTCTGGGTCGACATGGCGCACTTCGCGGGCCTGGTGGCCGCGGGCCTGCACCCGAACCCGGTCGAGCACGCGCACGTGGTGACCTCCACGACGCACAAGACGCTCGGCGGCCCGCGCGGCGGCATCATCCTGGCGAAGAAGGAGTTCGCCAAGAAGCTGAACTCCTCGGTGTTCCCGGGCTTCCAGGGCGGTCCCCTGGAGCACGTGATCGCGGCCAAGGCGGTGTCCTTCAAGGTCGCCGCGGGCGAGGAGTTCAAGGAGCGCCAGCGGCGTACGGTGGACGGTGCCCGTATCCTCGCCGAGCGGCTGACGGCCCCCGACGCCCGTGAGGCGGGGGTGAACGTGCTGTCCGGCGGTACGGACGTGCACCTGATCCTGGTCGACCTGCGCGAGTCGGAGCTCGACGGCCAGCAGGCCGAGGACCGGCTCCACGAGGTCGGCATCACGGTCAACCGCAACGCCGTCCCCAACGACCCGCGGCCGCCGATGGTGACCTCCGGTCTGCGGATCGGCACGCCCGCCCTCGCCACCCGCGGCTTCACGGCCGAGGACTTCGCCGAGGTCGCGGACGTGATCGCGCTGGCGCTGAAGCCGTCCTACGACGCGGAGGCGCTCAAGGCCCGGGTGACGGCTCTCGCCGACAAGCACCCGCTGTACCCCGGCCTGAACAAGTAAGTCCCCGGCGGGGGCACCCGGCGATCCCGGGTGCCCTGCCACCCCGTACTGAGGAGTTTCCGTGGCCATCTCGGTCTTCGACCTGTTCTCGATCGGCATCGGCCCGTCCAGCTCCCACACGGTCGGCCCGATGCGCGCCGCGCGGATGTTCGCGCGCCGGCTGCGCAACGAGGACCTGCTGCCCGCGGTCGCCTCCGTCCGCTGCGAGCTGTACGGCTCCCTCGGCGCGACCGGCCACGGCCACGGCACCCCGAAGGCGGTGCTGCTCGGCCTGGAGGGCGACTCCCCGCGCACGGTGGACGTGGAGACCGCCGACGAGCGGGTGGAGTCGATCAGGTCGCGGGGCCGGCTGAACCTGCTCGGCGAGCACGACATCGCCTTCGACTTCGACCGCGACCTGAAGCTCCACCGGCGCAAGGCCCTGCCGTACCACGCCAACGGCATGACGATCTGGGCGTACGACGCCTCGGGCGCCGAGCTGCTCTCCAAGACCTACTACTCGGTCGGCGGCGGCTTCGTCGTGGACGAGGACGCGGTCGGAGCGGACCGGATCAAGCTCGACGACACGGTCCTGAAGTACCCCTTCCGCACGGGTGACGAGCTGCTGCGCCTGACGAAGGAGACCGGTCTGTCGATCTCCGCGCTGATGCTGGAGAACGAGCGGGCCTGGCGGAGCGAGGAGGAGATCCGTGAGGGGCTCCTCGACATCTGGCGCGTGATGCAGGCCTGTGTGTCGCGCGGCATGGCCCGCGAGGGCATCCTGCCGGGCGGTCTGAAGGTGAAGCGCCGGGCCGCGACGACCGCGCGCAAGCTGCGTTCCGAGGGCGACCCGCTGGCGCTGTCGATGGAGTGGATCACGCTCTACGCGATGGCGGTGAACGAGGAGAACGCGGCGGGCGGCCGGGTGGTCACCGCCCCGACGAACGGCGCGGCCGGCATCATCCCCGCCGTCCTGCACTACTACATCAACTTCGTGCCGGGCGCCGACGAGGACGGTGTGGTCCGCTTCCTCCTCGCCGCCGGCGCCATCGGCATGCTCTTCAAGGAGAACGCCTCCATCTCCGGCGCCGAGGTCGGCTGCCAGGGCGAGGTCGGCTCCGCCTGCTCCATGGCCGCGGGCGCCCTCGCCGAGGTCCTCGGCGGCAGCCCCGAGCAGGTCGAGAACGCCGCCGAGATCGGCATGGAGCACAACCTCGGCCTGACCTGCGACCCGGTCGGCGGCCTGGTGCAGATCCCCTGCATCGAGCGCAACGGCATGGCCGCGGTCAAGGCGGTCACCGCCGCCCGCATGGCCATGCGCGGCGACGGCTCCCACAAGGTCTCCCTGGACAAGGTCATCAAGACCATGAAGGACACCGGCGCGGACATGTCGGTGAAGTACAAGGAGACCGCCCGGGGCGGCCTGGCGGTGAACATCATCGAGTGCTGAGAGCGGCCGGTGGCCGGTGCGGGCGCACCGGCCACCGGGACCTCTCTCAGCCCCTGAACTCCGGTGTGCGCTCCGGGGACGCCTCCGTCAGGGCCTTGCGTACGGCCTCCACGCCGGCGCGCAGGCCGTAGACCGGGGTGGCGGGCTGCTGGCGCCAGGAGTCGTCCAGGCCGCCCGCGTCGACGGTGTCGAAGCCGAGTTCCTCGACCAGGGCGCGGACGGTGGCCTTGGCGGCGGCGTCGTCGCCCGCTACGGGTACGGCGATGCGGTCGGGGTCGCCGGCCGGACGCGGGCGGTCGATGAGGTCCTCGGCGTAGGTGCCGTTGAAGACCTTGATCACCGGGTGGCCGAGATGGCGTTCCGTCCAGCGGCTCTCCGTCAGGCCCTCGTCCTCGATGCCGGCGATCCGGCCGTCGCGTTCGCGCGGGTAGTAGTTGCCGGTGTCGATCACGGCGACGCCCTCGGCCGCCTTCGCGAACAGGTTCCGCGGCAGGTCCGGGACCGCCTTCAGCGGGACCGTCACGACGACGACCTCCGCGTCCCGGGCCGCGTCCTCGACGCGGACGGGGGTCGCGCCCGTCTCCTGCGCGAGGGCCGTGAGGCTCTGCGGGCCACGGGAGTTGGCCACCGCGACCTCGTGGCCGAGGGCGGTGAGCCGCCGGGTGAGGTTGCCGCCGATGTTGCCCGCGCCGATGATGCCTATCTTCATGGCTGACCCTTCCAGGATCGATGCACCTGCATATAACCGTCGGTGGCATCAACCCCGGTACCACCGAGGGCTATTCCGGATTCCCCGGATCAGATCCGTACGACGATCCCGCCGGTGCGGTGGGCCGTGCGGCGGCGGAGGCGGGATCCGCCGGAAGCGTCCTAGTCGAACATGACGACGAGGCGGACGTTGTCGTCGCCGTAGAGGCCCGCGAGTGTGCGGATCACGCTCCAGACCGGACGCCACACGTCCTTCTCCAGCACGACCTCGCGCCGGGTCGGCGCGTCCTCGCAGCGGGACCGTTCGTCCCAGTCGACGCGCTGCATCTCGGCCCAGGTGAACCAGGACACGCCGTGCCACTCGCCGGGGTCGCCGACGGCCTCGCGCGTCGGTGTCGAGGCGTCCTCGGGCAGGCCCCGGCCCGGGAACAGCGGCTCGAAGTCGTACACCTCGCGCACGCCGAAGAGACAGCCGAACGAGGCGTAGTCGCGGCCGAGGAAGAGCAGGTCCAGGTTGACGGCGCAGTCCCACTCGTCGTCCTCGTGGTCCCACGCGCCGTTCCCGGTGCGGCATTCGACCCTGCCGTAGATGTCGCTTCCCATGGCGTGATCCTCACGCGCGAAGGGGCGCCCGGCCAGGGAATATCTCCCGGCGGGCGCCCCTCGGAGCACGCGTCACTTGTTCAGGTGGGCCCAGAACTCGTCGAACGACAGCAGCTTGTCGCCGTTCAGGTCGCGGCTGGCGATGATGGCCTCGGCGACGGACTCGGTCACGTTCCAGTCACCCTGCTGAGCCAGGGCGGCCTTGAACTCGGCCGAGGTGATCTGACCGTCACCGTCCGTGTCGATGCGGTCGAACTGCTTGCGTGCTTCTTCGATGTCGGCCACCGATCCGCCCCTCTTCGTCATACCTTGCCGTCGTACCTGTCGTACGGACGCAGGTCAGACTAACGGCCCGCCGGAGCACCCGGTGCGGCGACCACCGGTAGGCACTCGTGTCCGGCGGCCGGGTGTGCGACGGTGATCCTTCCGGGCGGCGGGACACGAGGAGCACAGGTGGAGAGCTTGCGGGACGTACTCGACGCGGCCGCGCGCGGTGAGTTCCCGCCGCCGGACGGCCGTACGACGGTCGTGCCCCAGCCCTCGCACCGGGACGCCGGTGTGATGGCCTTCACGGCCCACTCGGTCGTCTTCACCGACGAGGACCCGCGCTGGGTGCACGACACTCTGCGCGGCCTCGACTGCGACCCCCTCGCCGCGACGATGAACCCGCGGTTCCTGGCCGCGCTGCTGGAACGCACGGGCCGTACGACCGAGTGCGTCGACGCGGTGCTGGTCGCCGCCCCGCTGCAGGGTGAGGCGCCGCTGCCGCTGGAGGAGATCTCCGACCCCTCCCATCCGCGCGTCGCCTACGCCCGCGAGCGCCGCGACGACGTGCGCGCCTGGACGGCGCGGGGCGGCGTGCTGGTGACCGGCCGGGGCGTCGCCGGGCGGCTGGAGGTGTCGGTGGAGATCGACGAGGACGCCCGGCACCGGGGCCTGGGCCGGGCGCTGGTGGCGGCCGCTCGGCACCTCGTCGACGAGCCGCTGTGGGCGCAGGTGGCGCCGGGGAACGCCCGCAGCGCGCGGGCGTTCCGGGCGGCCGGTTTCCGGCAGGTGGGCGCGGAGGCGCTGCTGCGCGTCCGGTAGCACGCGGGGCGGCCGTGCCGAGGGGCGCTCAGCGGAAGACGCCGGTGTGCCCGAGGGAGTAGCGGCCCGGCTGCGGGTACACCGCGAGGCCGTGCGGCCCGCTGCCCACCTTGATCCGGGCGAGCTCGGCGCCGGTGCGGGTGTCGATGGCGTACACCTCGGCGTCGTAACGCCCGGACAGCCACAGGACCTTGCCGTCGGCGGAGACGCCGCCCATGTCGGGGCTGCCGCCGCCCGGCAGCCGCCACTTCCTGGTGACCTCGCGCCGGGCGAAGTCGAACACGGAGATCGTGCCCTCGCCCCGGTTGGAGACGTACATCTCGCGCGAGTCCCGGCTGACGTAGAGGCCGTGGGTGCCCTTGCCGGTGGGCAGGAGCGTCGGCTCGGTGAACCTGTCGCCGTCGAGCACCCACATGCCGTCGGCCATCATGTCGGCGATGTAGAACGTGCTGCCGTCGGGGGAGATCTTCACGTCCTGCGGCATGGCGCCCTCGAAGGGGAGCTTCTGCTGCCCGACCACCTTCATCTTCTCGGTGTCGACCTTGAGCAGTTCCCCGCTGAACTCGCAGGAGACGATGAAGTACTTGCCGTCCATGGAGAAGTCGGCGTGGTTGACGCCGTAGCAGGTGACCGGCTCGGTCCTGACCGTCTTCATGGTGTGCGGGTCGCGGAAGACGAGCTCGCGGTCCAGGGAGGCCATGACGACGGCGTACCTGCCGTTGGGCGTGAAGTAGAGGTTGTAGGGGTCGTGGACCTCGACCGGCTCGCCCGCCCTGCCGGTCCTCGGGTCGATCGGGGTGAGCGTGTGGCCGCGGTTGTTGTTGACCCAGAGGGTCTTCAGGTCCCAGGAGGGCACGACGTGCTGCGGCTGCCGGCCCACGCGGAGGGTCTCGACGATCTTGTACGTCTCCGGGTCGATCACCGAGACGGTGTCGGACTCGGTGTTGGGGACGTAGACCCGGGAGGGGAAGTCCTTGACGACCGGGGAGAGCATGCCCGGCCGGTCGGCCGCGTAGACGTCCTTCGGGTCGAGCACGGGCGGCATCCCCGGCAGCCCCTGGACGACGGGGCGCTGCTTCTTCGCGGGCGCGGGCACGGCCGCGGTCTTGGTCGCGGGGCCGCCGCCGCCCTTGTCCCCGGTGCCGCAGGCTGCGACGGCGGCCAGGGCGAGCAGGGCGGCGGTCGCGAGGCACCCGCGGGTCAGGGCGGAGGCGGGCAGGGTGTTTGGGCGCATCAGCTGAGCAACTCCGTGGTGGTGACCGCGCGCAGACCACGGCGGTCGAGTTCGTCCAGTACGGCGGGGAGGGCGGCGACGGTGTCGGCGTATCCGAAGTGCAGGCTCACCACGGAGCCGCCCCGGACGGAGCCGAGCACGGTACGGGCGACCGCGGGGCCGCCGGACCCGGTGAAGTCGAGCGAGTCGACGTCGTACGACAGCAGGTGCGGGTAGCCGGCGCGGTGGGCCAGCCGCTCCACCAGCGGTGAGGCCCGCGCGGCACGGGAGGGCCGGAACCAGCTCCCGATCGAGCCGGTCAGCCGCTTCAGCCGGCCGGCGCAGCCCGTGATCTCGGCGAGGGCCTCGGCCTCGGGCATCGCGTTGATGTCGAGATGGCGCAGGGTGTGGTTGCCCAGTTCGTGCCCGCCGTCCAGCACGCGCCGGGCCAGCGCGGGGTGTTCGTCCAGCCAGGTTCCGACGGCCAGCACGGTGACGCGGGCGTCGTGCCGTTCGGCCTCGGCCAGCAGGGCCCGCGCGGTGGCGGGGTCGCCGCCGCCGTGGAAGGTGAGGGCGACGCGGGGCCGGTCGCGGGGACCGTGGCCGATCTGCGCGGGCTGCGCGGGGAAGCGGCGGGGGCCCGGGGCGGGCGGGGAGGAACGGGGGCCGCGCGAGGCCTGGGGGTTCTGTGCGTGCCGCGGCTCGGTCGGCGCCGAGGGCTCGGCGGAACAGCCCGAGCCGAACGCGGCGGCGGTGGTGGCGGCGGCGAGCCCGGCGGCGTTACGGAGGGCCGAGCGGCGGTCGGCGGAGGTCACGGGACCATTTAACGGAGGATCGGTCCGGAATCGGGTGATTGGCCCGTTCGCCGCCCCGGCCCGGCGTACGGTCCGATGGTCCGGCCTGCGTTTCGGCGGTGCGGCTCGACCTACGATCCCGGGTCCGGCCCGCCGTGGCGTCCGGGGTCCGGCCCGACTCGGGACGCCGCGGTCCCACCCGTCGCGCTCAGCGGTCGGCGACCCGCATCTCGAACCAGGTGGTCTTGCCGCGCGGCAGCAGATCGACGCCCCAGCGGTCGGACAGCTTGTCGACGAGGAACAGTCCCCGCCCACTGACGTCCATCTCCTGGACCGGCATCAGACACGGCAGCCCCCGGGAGGGATCGCGCACCTCCACACGGATCCAGCCCCGCCTGCGGTGCATCCGGAGCCCGAACACCCGGGCCCCGGTGTGCCGCACGGCGTTGCCCACGAGCTCCGACACGAGTAACACCACGTCCTCGGTGAGCTTCGGACTGAGCCCCCAGTGCCGCAGCACGACCACCTGGGCCAGTCGGCGGGCCGTGGCCGCGGACTCCGGGCGGGAGGGCAGGGGGATCTCCCGCTCCGTCGGGTTGCCGAACAACTCCAGCGCCTTGAGCGCTCGTTCGTCCTCGACCGCAGGCGACCAGCGCGCCGCCGTCGCACGGCTGTGTCCCCGCGGCTGTTCGATGCCCTCCAGCCCCGCCATGCCCCCCATCATGGCCGCCCGCAACCGCTCGCGGGGCCGTTCCTGAGGAATAAGCCCCCCGGAAGCCTTCATTCCGCCGAAATCGATCGACATATGCCGTAGGCAGTTCGAGGGCTGCCGCGGCCCGCTTGACCTGCGAGGACAACCTGTCCGTCGGTGAGGGACGGGCTCCCTCGAGGGGAGCGGCTTAAGGCTGCCTTAAGGCTTCCATAATCCGCCCCATCGAGGGACCCGGATCAGACGCCCCGTCAATTACAAGAGGGCCGAGGGGGATTCACAGGGTTCTCAGAGGAACTTCGCCTTGCCCGGCCCCTCTTCCACGAAGCTGCGCATGCCCCGCTCGCGGTCCTCGGTGGCGAACAGCCCGGCGAACCAGTTGCGCTCCACGGCCAGACCCGTGTCGATGTCGGACTCCAGCCCCACGTCGACCGACTCCTTGGCGGCGCGCAGCGCCAGCGCCGGGCCCTGGGCGAGCTTCGCGGCCCAGGCGTGCGCCTCGGTGTAGACGTCGGCGGCGGGCACGATCCGGTCGACCAGACCCAGCGTCATGGCCTCGTCGGCCTTGACCATACGGCCGGTGAAGATGAGGTCCTTCGCCTTGGAGGGGCCGATCAGCCGGGACAGCCGCTGGGTGCCCCCGGCACCCGGGATCAGGCCGAGCAGGATCTCCGGCTGGCCGAGCTTGGCGTTGTCCGCGGCGATGCGGTAGTCGGCGCACAGCGCGAGCTCGCAGCCGCCGCCGAGGGCGTAGCCGGTGACGGCGGCGACGACCGGCTTGGGGATGCGGGCCACCGCGGTGAAGGAGTCCTGGAGGGCCTTGGCGCGCAGGACCATCGCGGTGTGGTCCATGGCCTGCATCTCCTTGATGTCCGCGCCCGCCGCGAACACCTTCTCACCGCCGTAGATCACGACCGCGCGCACGTCGTCGCGGCGGGTGGCCTCCTCGGCGAGCTCTTTGAGCCGGTCCTGCGTGGCGATGTCCAGCGCGTTCATCGGCGGGCGGTCCAGGCGCAGCGTGCCGACGCCCTCGGCGACTTCGAGATTCACGGTCATGGAGGCAGGTTAACGGGGGCTAACCGGGTGTGCCGCGGTGCGGTCGGTCACACCCGGCCGGGGGACCGGGGGGCGTCCCCGGGCAGACACAGCACGAAGGCTGACCGAGAGCGCTGCGGTGCCGTCGGTCACACCGCCCCCTCGCCACCACCACGACGACGGCGGGCCCGGCGCCGTGGGTCACGGCACCGGGCCCGCCGGACGCGAAAGGGTTACTTCTTCCACTCGTCCCAGGACATGTTCCAGCCGTTGAGGCCGTTGGACGGCTCGACGGTCGGGTCGGTGGAGTTCTTGACGAGCACCACGTCACCGACCATCGACTGCTTGAAGAACCAGGCCGCCTCGACGTCCTTGTCCCAGCCGCCGCGCACGTCGCGCAGCCCGATGCAGCCGTGGCTGGCGTTGTAGTTGCCGAAGGCGTCGCCGCCCCAGTAGTTGCCGTGCACGAAGGTGCCGGAGTCGGTCAGGCGCATGGCGTGCGGCACGTCCTTGATGTCGTACTCGCCGTCGTAGCCGACCGTGTCGCCGTTCATCCGGGTCACGGTGAACTTCTCGCTGATGACCATCGCGCCGTTCCAGGTGGCGTAGCCGGGCTTGCCGGTCGTCACCGGGACGGTCTTGAACAGCTTGCCGTCGCGCATGACCTTCATGGTCTGCTTGGAGGCGTCGACGATCGACACCTGCGAGCGGCCGACGGTGAAGGAGACGGTCTTGGACTGCTCGCCGTAGACACCGTCACGGCCCTCGACGCCGTCGAGGTTCAGCTCGACGGTGACCTTGGTGCCGGCCTTCCAGTACTTCTCGGGCCGGAAGTCGAGGCGGTCGTTGCCGAACCAGTGGCCCTCGACCTCGACGGCCGGCTCGGTCTTGATCCTGACGGCCTTCTCCACGTCGTCGGGGTTGGTGATGCCCCGGGTGAAGCGGACCGAGAACGGCATGCCGACGCCGACCGTGGAACCGTCCTCGGGCGTGAACGTGCCCACGAAGGTGTTGTCCGGGGTCAGCGTCGTGAAGCTGGAGTCCTCGGCGGCCTGGCGCCCCTCGGAGTCCTTGGCGACCGCGTGCACCTGGTACTTGGTGGCGGCGGCCAGATGCGTGGCGGGCGTCCAGGAGGCGCCGTCGGCGGATATCTCGCCGTCGATCCTGGTGCCCTTGCCGTCCTTGACGACCACCTCGGTCAGCTTGCCCCCCGCGGCCGCCACCTTCAGACTGCCGCTGGTGTCGACGTCGGTGGCGCCGTTCTTCGGCGCGATGGTGACGACGGCCTGCGACTGCCCGCTCGCGGCGGGCGCCGCGTTCTTGCCCTTGTCCTTGCCACCCGCCGGGTCGTCCTTCCCGGCGTCCGATCCCCCACCGCCGCAGGCCGTCACGGCCAGCAGCAGCACACCGGCGAACACGGCCCCCAGCCGCCGCCCACCCGCGTCAACCGACGCCCCCGGTATCGGTCGAACCTTCAACGTACTACTCCCCTCCCCCGGGCCTGGTCGGGCCCGCGACAGCGCGGCTCCTGCGCGCATTGGCGCATATTAACCGCCTGTTCAGGAGCACCGAGGTCGCGCGATTGTCACCGTTCGGTCCCAACCGGCCCGGTCCGGGGAGCTACTTCACGGCGCTGCCCGCCTTCCACTCCCGCCAGCCCATGTTCCAGCCGCCGAGGCCGTTGTCGGGAGCGACCTGTCTGTCCTTGCTGCCGACGATCTCGACCACGTCCCCGATCAGGCTCCGGTCGAAGAACCAGCCCGCCGGCGTCTGCGCCCCGCCGCCCTTGACGTCCTGGAGGCCGACACAGCCGTGGCTGACGTTGCTGCTGCCGAAGACGGAGGGGTCCGCCCAGTAGTTGCCGTGCAGGAAGGTGCCGGAGCGGGTCAGCCGCATGGCGTGCGGGACGTCCGGGATGTCGTACTCGCCCTTGCCGTCCTTCTTCTTGAAGCCGACCGTGGCGCCGTTCATCCGGGTCACCTCGTACATCTCGGTGACCACCATCTTCCCGTTGTACGTGGTGGTCTTCGGGGCGCCCGCGGTGACCGGCACGGTCGCGAGCAGCTCGCCGTCGCGCCGCACCTCCATGGTGTGCCGGGCGGCGTCGACGAGGGAGACCTGGCTGCGGCCGACCGTGAAGCCGAAGGTCTTGTGCTGGAGCCCGTACACCCCGGGCGCGCCCTCCACGTCCCGCAGCCGCAGCTCGACGGTCACCTGGGTGCCGGGCTTCCAGTACTGCTCGGGCCGGAAGTCCAGCCGGCCGTCGCCGAACCAGTGCGGGCGGATCTCCACCGCCGGGCGCGAGGTGACCCGTACCGCGCGCTCCACCGCGGCGCGGTCGACGATCTCCCGGTTGAACTCCAGGGAGACGATCATCCCGGTGCCGACCGTGGCGCGGTTCTCCGGGCTGACGTACCCGATGAACCGCTCGCGCGGGACGTACGTCGTGAACGTCGTGTGCCGGGCCGAGCGGCGGCCGTGGCCGTCGAGGGCGACCACGTCGACGCTGTACCGGGCGGCCAGCGCGAGCCGCTCGTCGTCGGGCCGCCAGCTCAGTCCGTCGGCGGAGATCCGGCCGGGGACCTCCGTCTCCTGGGCGTCCTGGGACGCGGTGACCTTCACCGACTCCAGCCGCCCGTCGGGCACCGTGACGGCCAGCGGCCGGCCGGGCCGCACGTCCCTGCTGCCGTCCTGCGGCGTGATCCGGATGACGTCCTCGGGCGCGCGGGGCTTGCCCAGCATGCTGTCCAGCCCCCCGCCGCCCGTGCAGCCGGCCGCGCCGGCCAGCAGTCCTGCCCATGTCAGTACGGCGGCCAGAGCGGCCCCCGCGCGCCGAGCGCGCCCATGTACGTGCCTCACATCAGTGCCCAACGACGGGCGAGCCCTGCGGAAACGTGAGTGCGACCCAAGCTCTGGGCAGAACAGTGGGAAGGGACGACACGAGCCGAGGTGAGGGCGTAGCCGGCGCGCCCTCTCCGTGTCGTGCCACGAGCCGCGGGAGGCCGACAGGTGTCGAGCGCAGCCGAGCAGGAGGCGGTGGCCGTCCAGGACGGGCGTACGGCCGCCGTCGTCGTCGAGGGGGCGCGACGCGGGGCCCCGGTCCCCGCCATGCCCGTGTGGCCGGGTGCGCCGACCCCGCTGGGCGCCCGGTACCGGGTCGGCCCGGACGGCGTGGCGGGCACCAACTTCGCGCTGTGGGCGGGTGGGGCGGAGGCCGTCGAGCTGTGTCTGTTCGACGAGGAGGGCCGTGAGACGCGGGCCCGGCTGACCGAGCTCACCCATGAGATCTGGCACGGCTTCGTGCCCGGTGTGCTGCCCGGCCAGCGTTACGGCTACCGGGTGCACGGCCGCTGGGACCCGTGGACCGGCGCCCGCTGGAACCCGGCGAAGCTGCTGCTCGACCCGTACGCGCGCGCGGTGGACGCCGCCGCGGGGAACGACTACGGCGCGCTGCCGCCGGAGGTCTACGGCCATGTCCGCGACTGGCCGCAGCAGCAGATCGCCGACACGGTCCGCGACGACCGCGACTCGGCGCCGTACGTCCCCAAGGGCGTCGTCGTCCATGACGACGACGACTGGGCGGACGACCGCCGCCCGAAGACCCCGTGGGCGGACTCGGTGATCTACGAGCTGCATGTGCGCGGCTTCACCAAGCTGCACCCGGGCGTTCCCGAGGAACTGCGCGGCACCTACGCCGGGCTGGCGCACCCGGCGGCGATCGAGCACCTGGTGAAGCTGGGCGTGACGGCCGTGGAGCTGCTGCCGGTCCATCAGTTCGCGCACGAGGACCATCTGCTGCGCCGGGGCCTGCGCAACTACTGGGGCTACAACTCCGTCGGCTACTTCGCCCCGCACGCGGCCTACGCGGCCTCCGGTACGGCGGGCCAGCAGGTCGGCGAGTTCAAGCGGATGGTGCGGGCGCTGCACGCGGCCGGGATCGAGGTCGTCCTCGACGTGGTCTACAACCACACGGCCGAGGCGGGCGAGCTGGGCCCGACGCTGTCGCTGAAGGGCATCGACAACCGGGGCTACTACCGCCTCCAGGCCGACGCCCGCCGCTACGCCGACTACACGGGCTGCGGGAACACCCTGCACGTGGTCCAGCCCCAGGTGCTGCGGCTGATCACCGACTCGCTGCGCTACTGGGTGACGGAGATGGGGGTGGACGGCTTCCGGTTCGACCTGGCGGCCGCGCTGGCCCGCTCGATGCACGACGTCGACATGCTCTCCCCGTTCCTCGCGGTCATCGCCCAGGACCCGGTGCTGCGCCGGGTCAAGCTGATCGCGGAGCCGTGGGACGTGGGCTCGGGCGGCTACCAGGTGGGCGCCTTCCCCCCGCTGTGGACGGAGTGGAACGACCGCTACCGGGGCGCCGTGCGCGACTTCTGGCGGGGCGCGCTGCCCGACGTGCGGGACCTGGGCTACCGCCTGTCGGGGTCGAGCGACCTGTACGCCTGGGGCGGCCGGCGGCCCTACGCCTCGGTCAACTTCGTCACCGCGCACGACGGCTTCACGCTGCGCGACCTCGTCTCGTACGGCCACAAGCACAACGAGGACAACGGGGAGAACAACCGGGACGGCACCGACGACAACCGCTCCTGGAACTGCGGCGCCGAGGGCGAGAGCGACGACGAGGGGGTGCGCGCGCTGCGGCGGCGGCAGCTGCGCAACCTGCTGACCACCCTGCTGCTGTCGACGGGGGTGCCGATGCTGGTCGCGGGCGACGAGCTCGGGCGCACCCAGCACGGCAACAACAACGCCTACTGCCAGGACAACGAGATCAGCTGGGTGGACTGGTCGCTGCTTGGGGACCCCGGCTGGAAGGCCCTGTTCGAGCTGACGTCCCGGCTGATCGCGCTGCGCCACCGGCACCCGGTGCTGCGCCGCCGGGCGTTCTTCTCGGGGCGGCCGCACTCGGCGGACGGGCTGCGGGACCTGGCCTGGTTCACCGCGCGGGGCACGGAGATGACCGAGGGCGACTGGTACGCGCCCGCCGCCACGCTCGGCATGTATCTGTCCGGGCGGGACATCCCCGGCCGGGACGGCCGCGGTGCCCCCGTGCTCGACGAGAGCTTCCTGGCCGTCCTGCACGCCGCCGACCGTCCGGCGGAGTTCGTGCTGCCGGGGCCGCCGTGGGCGGAGAGCTACGAGCTGGTCGTCGACACCTCCCGCGAGGAGCAGGGCGAGGCACCGGCGGTCGTGCACCGGGCGGGGGCGGTGATCACGGTGCCGGCACGGTCGGTGCTGCTGTTCGAGGTGGGCTGAGGGGCGGGTCCTAGGACCAGGAGCGGAGGGCGGCCGGGCCGAAACTCGGTGGGCAGTGTCAGTGGTGAACCGTAGGCTCGCTGCTGATGCCCACGACACGTGCAACCCCCGAGGACCACTCCGCCGTCCGCAGTCTGCTGCGCCTGTGGCCGTTTGTCCGGCCCGTCCGGGCGCGGCTGTTCACCGCCGCGTTCGTCGCGGTCGTCGCCTCCTGTGTGGGGCTGGTGATCCCGCTCGTCCTGAAGTGGGTCGTGGACGGGCCGGTGGCCGGCCGCGACCCGGCCGGGGTGTGGCTGGGCGCGCTGTTCCTGCTGCTGCTCGGCTTCGCCGAGGCCCTGCTGTTCGGGTTCCGGCGCTGGCTGGTGGCGCGGCCGCTGGCGGCGGTCGAGGCGTCGATGCGGGACGCCCTCTACCGGCGTCTCCAGCGGCTCCCGATGGCCTTCCACGACCGCTGGGCCTCCGGCCAGCTGCTGTCGCGCGCGACGACCGACCTCATGCTCCTGCGCATGTTCCTGGCCTTCCCGCTGACCTTCCTCCTCGTCAACGGGGTGACGATCCTCGCCGGCATCGTGATCATGCTCGCCCAGGACGTCGTCCTCGGCCTGGTGATCCTGATCCCGACGGTCCCGGTCGTCGTCACCTGCGTGCTCTTCGAGAAGCGCTACGCCGAGGTGGCCCGGCTGGCCCAGGACCAGGTCGGCGACCTGACGACGGTGGTCGAGGAGAGCGTCCTCGGCATCCGTATCGTCAAGGGCTTCGGCCGGCACCGCAGCCAGGCCCGCGCCTTCCGCGAGCTGTCCCGCACCCTGCGGGGCACCGAGCTGCGCAAGGCCCGTCTGCTGGCCGCGATCTGGGCCGTCATCGTGACCCTCCCGGAGCTCGCGATCGGCGCCGCGCTGGTGCTCGGCACCGTACGGGTGGCCGACGGCGTGCTGTCCGCGGGCACCCTCGTCGCCTTCCTCTCCACCGCCCTCGCGCTGCGCTGGCCCGTCGACTCCATCGGCTTCCTGCTGGCCATGAGCCAGGAGGCGGCGACGGCGACGGAGCGCTACTACGAGGTGATGGACGAGGAGCCGGAGGACCCGGGCGCGCCCGCCGCCGTGACGCACCCCGGCCACGACGGACTGCGGTTCGAGGGCGTCACCTTCCGCTATCCCGACGCCTCCGCCGACAGCGCGCCCGTCCTCGACCGTCTGGACCTGCACGTCAGACCCGGCGAGTCGATGGCCCTGGTGGGAGCGACCGGCAGCGGCAAGACCACCCTGACCGCCCTGGTCCCCCGGCTGCACGAGGCGACCGGCGGCCGGATCACCGTCGACGGCGTGGACATCACCACCGTCCCGCGCGAGGAACTGCGCGCCCTGGTCGCCGTCGCCTTCGAGGAACCCACCCTCTTCTCGGCGAGCGTCGGGGAGAACGTCCTGATGGGAGCGGGCGCCGACGCGGGCCCCGAGGACCTCGACCGGGCCCTCGACATCGCCCAGGCCGCCTTCGCCCACAGCCTGCCCCAGGGCACCGGCACCCAGGTCGGCGAACAGGGCCTCAGCCTCTCCGGCGGGCAGCGGCAGCGGCTGGCGCTGGCCCGCGCCGTCGTCGGCAGACCCCGTTACCTGGTGCTGGACGACCCGCTGTCCGCGCTGGACGTGCACACGGAGGCCGCCGTGGAGGCCGCCCTGCGCCGCGTGCTGGCCGACACCACGGCCCTGATCGTGGCGCACCGGCCCTCCACCGTGCTGCTCGCCGACCGGGTCGCCCTGCTCTCCGAGGGCCGTATCGCGGCCGTCGGCACCCACCACGAACTGCTGCGCACCAACGCCGAGTACGCGCACCTGATGTCCGGAGCGGACGAGGAGGCCCCGGTATGACGGCGACAGCCGCCGGCGCGACGACCCAGGACCCGGCCGACGACGAACCGGCGCGCCGCGGCGACGACCCGTTCGACAACGACACCCTGCCCACACCGCCGGGGGCCGTGGGCGCCCTGCTGCGCTCCCTGCTCGCCCCCATGAGGGCGAGGGTCGCGCTCACCACGCTCGTGCTGCTGCTCCAGCAGGCGGCGGTCCAGGCGGGCCCGCTGCTCGTCGCGTACGCCATCGACCGGGCGGTCCCCGCCTTCCGCGAGGACGACCTGGGCCCGCTGTGGGCGGTGGCGGCCGGCTATCTGCTGAGCGCGCTCGCCGCGGGCGCCCTCCAGTACGCGTTCATCGTGACCTCCGCCCGGGTCAGCCAGGACGTGCTGCTCGACCTGCGCGGCAGGATCTTCCGGCACGCGCAGGCGCTCAGCGTCGACTTCCACGAGCGCTACACCTCGGGCCGGCTGATCTCCCGGTCCACCACCGACGTGGAGTCGCTGCGCGAGCTGCTGGAGGAGGGCCTCCAGGAACTCGTCACGGTGGTGCTGTCCTTCGTCTACATCTCGGCGCTGCTGCTCTGGCTGGACCTCGGCCTCGGCGCGGTCGCGGTGGCCTCGTTCGTGCCGCTGTACGGGCTCGTCCGGCTGTACCAGCGGCGGGCGGCCCGGGTGTACGAGGAGCGCTCCACGGCGATCGCCCGGGTGATCGTGAAGTTCGTGGAGACGATGAACGGCATCCGCCCGGTGCGCGCGTTCCGCCGCGAGACGGTCAACGACGCCGAGTTCGGCGCGCTCAACCACCGCCACGAGCGCACCAACGGCGACGCCCTGCTGGAGATGGCCCGCTACGTGGTCGGCTCCCGGCTGGTCGCCAACACCGCCGTCGCGCTGATCGTGCTGTGGGGGGCCTACCGGGTCGCCGGCGGCACCCTGGAACTGGGTGTGCTGGCCGCGGCCGTGCTGTACCTGCGGCGGCTGTACGACCCGATCGACCGGCTGGGCATGTTCCTCAACTCCTACCAGTCGGCGGCCGCCTCGCTGTCGAAGATCGCCGGGCTGCTGGCGCAGACGCCGACGGTCCCCGAGCCCGCCGCTCCCCGGCAGCTTCCCCCGGCGCCCGGCGAACTGCCCGGCCGCGAGGTCGTCTTCGACGGCGTCCGGTTCGCCTACCGCACCGGCGGCGAGGTGCTGCCCCGCTTCGACCTGACCCTGCCGGCCGGGCAGACGGTCGCCGTGGTCGGCTCGACCGGCGCGGGCAAGTCCACGCTGGCCAAGCTGCTCGCCCGGTTCTACGACCCGACCGAGGGCCAGGTGCTGCTGGACGGCGTCGACCTGCGCGAGCTGGCCGTGTCCGAACTGCGGCGCGGGGTGGTGATGGTGACCCAGGAGGCGTTCCTGTTCTCCGGCACGGTCGCCGAGAACATCGCCATCGGCCGCCCCGACGCCACCCGCGAGGAGATCGAGCGGGCCGCGAAGGCGATCGGCGCGCACGACTTCATCAGCGCCCTGCCCGACGGCTACGACACCGACGTGCGCAAGCGGGGCGGCCGCGTCTCCGCGGGGCAGCGCCAGCTCATCTCGTTCGCGCGGGCGCTGCTGGCCGACCCGGCGGTGCTGATCCTGGACGAGGCGACCAGCTCGCTGGACATCCCGGGCGAGCGCGCGGTGCAGCGGGCGATGACGACCGTGCTCAAGGGCCGTACCGCGGTGGTGATCGCGCACCGGCTCTCCACGGTCGAGATCGCCGACCGGGTACTGGTGATGGAGCACGGCCGCGTCGTGGAGGACGGCACCCCCGCCGAACTCGTGGGCGGCACGGGCCGGTTCGCGGACCTGCACCGGGCGTGGCGGGACAGCCTCGCATGAGGCGACGGCCGGTGATCGACGCGTACGAGGACCCCGGCACGCCCGACCACCGCGGCGGCTGGCGGTATCTGTGGTGGCTGGTGCTGCGCCAGCCGGGCCGGTCGGTGGCGGGGGCGGTGCTGGGCAGTGCCTGGATGGTGCTGCTGTCGGCGACGCCGTATCTGATGGCCCGGGCCGTCGACGAGGGCCTGGTCCCGGGCGACCTGGGCGCGCTGGCCGTGTGGACGGGCGCGCTGGTGGCGGCCGGGGCGTTCAACGCCTGGCTCGGCATCATGCGCCACCGCACGATGACCCGGGTGCGGATGGACGCCAACTTCCGCACGGTGAAGGTCGTCGTGGGGCACGCGGTTCGGCTCGGTGCCGCGCTGCCCCGGCGGATCGGGACCGGCGAGGTCATGACGATCGGCGTCGGTGACGTGGCGCAGATCAGCGGCTCGCTCACCGTGGTCGGGCCCGGGTTCGGCGCGGTGGTCGCCTACGGCGTCGTCGCCGGGCTGCTGCTTTCGGTGTCCGGGCAGCTCGCGGCGGTGGTGCTGCTCGGCGTGCCGGTCCTCGTGGTGCTCGTCGGTCCGCTGATGGGCCGGCTCCAGGGCACCGAGACGGAGTACCGGGAACGGCAGGGTGTGCTCACCGCCCGGATCGGCGACCTCGCGGGCGGGCTGCGCGTGCTCAACGGCCTGGGCGGCAAGGACCTGTTCGCGCGGGCCTTCCGCGCGGACTCGGCCCGGCTGCGCGAGCAGGGCTACCGGGTGGGGGCCGTGACCAGCTGGATGCAGGCGCTGGGCATCGGGCTGCCGACGCTGTTCCTGGCGGTGGTGACCTGGCTAGCCGCCCGGCTGGCCGCCCAGGGCGCCATCACCGTCGGCGAGCTGGTCGCCGTGTACGGCTACGTGGCGGTGCTGGTGCGCCCGGTGGCGTTCCTCCTGGAGTGCGGCTACCAGCTCGGACGCGGTGTGGTGGCCGCCCGGCACGTCGTACGGCTGCTGCGTCTGGAGCCCGATCCCGACACGGGCACGACCCCGGCGCCCGCGGAACCCTCCGTACTGCACGACCCCGACTCCGGTGTCCGGGTACGCCCCGGCCGCCTCACCGCCCTCGCGGCGGAACACCCCGCGGACGCCGTGGCCGTCACCGACCGCCTCGCCCGCTACGAGCCCTCCGCGGCCACCTGGGGCGACATCCTCCTCTCCGACATCCCCCTCGCCCAGATCAGATCCAGAATCCTCCTGGCCACCCCGGACGCGGACCTGTTCGCGGGCCCGCTGAGGGACGTGATCGACGCCCGGACACCGCCCTCAAGGAGCGCGGGACCGTACCGACCAGCGGCTCCGCCGCAGGGCGCAGCACCGACCCCACCCCACCCGGGCAGAACACCGCCCAGCACCCCCAACCCCCAAAGGGGCGCGGGACCGTACCGACCAGCGGCTCCGCCGCAGGGCGCGGACTCGGCCGCAGGACGCCAGAACGACACACCGCCCAGCAGCCCAACCCCCCAAAGGGGCGCGGGGAACTGCGCGACCAGCCACGACGCACGGTCAGCCGCGAACCCACAGCAAGAGGCACCCCCAACCGCGCACCCACGCCCACAGCAAGAGGCACCCCCAACCGCGCACCCACGCCCACAGCAAGACGCACTCCCGGACGCGAGACTCCACACCGCCCTGAACACCGCCGCCGCCGAGGACATCCTCCACGCCCTCCCCGCCGGCCTCGACTCACCGATCGACGCCCAGGCGACCAACCTCTCCGGCGGCCAGCGCCAACGCGTCCGCCTGGCCAGGGCCCTCCTCCACGACCCGGAGGTCCTCATCGCCGTGGAACCCACCTCCGCCCTGGACGCCCACACGGAAGCCCAGGTCGCCGACCGCCTCCGCACCGGCCGCGCAGGCCGCACCACCGTGGTGACCACGACCTCCCCCCTGGTCCTGGACCGGGCGGACACAGTCCACTACCTCGTCGACGGCAAGGTCGCGGCGAGCGGCACCCACGCCCGGCTGCTCGCCGAGGAACCGGGCTACCGGGCCCTGGTGTCCCGCGACGCCACCGAGGAGACCGCCGAGGAGGCCGCCGCGAACCCCGTCGAGGAGACCGCCGCCACCGAGGAGGCCGTGCGATGAGCCGGGCCCAACTGCCCGTCGCCGAACCCGCCGAGGTCCGCCGCGCCTCACTGCGGCTGATCCGGGCCGACACCCGGGCGTTCACGGTCGTCGTCGCCCTCAACGCCGCCGCGGCCGCCGCGGGCCTGGCCGGCCCCTGGCTGCTGGGCCGGATCGTCGACGAGGTCCGGGCCGGCTCCGGGACCGGCGCGGTGGACCGCCTCGCGCTCGCCATCGTGGTCTGCTCGGTGGCCCAGCTGCTGCTCGCCCGCTGGGCCCGCTACGTGGGCCACCGCTTCGGGGAGCGGACCCTCGCACGGGTGCGCGAGGAGTTCGTGGACCGCGTCCTCGCCCTGCCCGCCTCCGCGGTGGAACGCGCGGGCACCGGCGATCTGACGGCCCGCGGCACGGCGGACGTGACCGCGGTCGGCACCACCCTGCGCGACGCGGGCCCCGACCTGCTGATCAACCTCGTACAGGCGCTGTTCCTGCTCGGCGCGACGTTCGCCGTCGACCCGCTGCTCGGCGCGGTGGGCGTGTTCGGACTCCTCCCGGTCTGGCTGGTGCTGCGCTGGTACCTGCGCCGGGCCCGGGACGGCTATCTCGCCGAGGGCGCGGCCGGTTCCGAGGTCGCCGAGATCCTCGCGGCCACCGCGGCCGGGGCCCGCACGGTGGAGGCGTTCCGGCTCCAGCGGCGGCGGATCACGGCGAGCCGGGAGGCGCTCGCGGAGTCCCGGCGCCGCCGCTTCCACACGCTGTGGCTGCGCACGGTGTTCTTCCCGGTGGTGGAGGTGTCCTACGTCCTCCCGGTCGCCGGCGTCCTGCTGATCGGCGGTGTGCTGCACACGCACGGGATGCTGAGCCTGGGCTCGGTGGTGGCGGCGGCCGTGTACCTCCAGCAGTTCAGCGCGCCGCTCGACGAGATCCTGATGCGGGTCGAGCAGCTGCAGAGCAGCGGCGCGTCGTTCGCCCGGGTCGAGGGCCTGGCCGGGGCGCCGCGTACGGCCGAGGCGCGGGCGGCGGCTCCTGCGGACGACCGTATCGACGTCTCCGGCGTGCGGTTCTCCTACGGCCGCGGTGAGGAGGTCCTGCGCGGGGTGGATCTGACGATCCGCCCGGGCGAGCGGCTCGCGATGGTGGGCCCGTCGGGGGCGGGCAAGACGACGCTGAGCCGGCTGCTGGCGGGGGTGGACGCGCCGACCGAGGGATCGGTGACGGTCGGCGGGGTGCCGGTGGCGGCCCTGGACCCCGAGCAGCTGCGGCGGCAGGTGGTGCTGGTGACCCAGGACCACCATGTCTTCCTGGGTACGATTCGGGACAATCTGCGGATCGCCGCGCCGGACGCGGAGGACGGCCCGCTGTGGCGGGCTCTGGCCACGGTCGGCGCCGAGACCTGGGTGCGCGAGTGCGGCGGACTGGACGCCGAGGTGGGCGATTCGGGTATCCGGGTCGACGGCCCGCGGGCCCAGCAGTTGGCCCTCGCCCGGGTCGTGCTGGCCGACCCGCACACGCTGATCCTGGACGAGGCCACGGCCCTGCTGGACCCGGCGACCGCCCGGCACGCCGAACGCGCCCTGGCGGCCGTACTGCACGGTCGTACCGTCGTCGCGGTCGCGCACCGGCTGCACACCGCGCACGACGCGGACCGGGTGGCGGTGATGGAGGACGGCCGGATCGCCGAACTCGGCACGCACGAGGAGCTGGTGGCGGCGGACGGGCCGTACGCGCGGCTGTGGCGGACCTGGCACGGGGAACCGGGCACCGCGGGGGCCGTCGGCGACGGCGCCTTCAAGTCAGGTGAATAGTCCGCATATCGAACGCGAACCTCCGGTCAACGAACGATTTCCGGCCAATCTCTTGACGCGCTCCTGACAGGCGATGCGATCTCCTGCCACTCTTCCCACGGCCACCCCACAGCAACCCCACAGTCAGCCGAACGCACGCTGGGGGGCCGGTCACTGCTCTTCACGCACGTGGTTTCACGCACCACCCCGTTCTGCCCGGAGGGCCCACCCGCCATCCGGTCTCCCCTGGCCGCGCGACCCGCGGCCCGCAGAAGGAGTCAGTGTTGAGAAGCAGTTCCTCCCACAGACGCACCTCCCACACCCGCAAGGCCGCGGCCGTCGCCCTCGTCGGCGTCTCCGCGCTTCTGGCCGCCGCCGTCCAGGCGGGTGCCGCCTCCGCTGCGCCGCAGACGGCCCGCCCGGCCGCCGGCAAGGTGAACCCCGGCGCCCTTCCGGCCAAGCTCAGCCCGGCCGCGCGCGCCGAGCTGCTGAGCGAGGCGAACGCCGGCAAGGCGGACACCGCCCGCGGCCTGGGCCTCGGCGCCAAGGAGAAGCTGGTCGTCCGTGACGTGGTCCAGGACCGCGACGGCACGGTGCACACCCGCTACGAGCGCACCTACGCCGGCCTGCCCGTCCTCGGCGGCGACCTGATCGTCGCGACCGCGAAGGACGGCTCGCGCGAGGGTGTCGTGAAGGCGACCCGGGCGGCCATCGAGGTCGCCTCCCTCACGCCGTCCGTCGCCGCGGAGCGCGCCGAGAAGCAGGCGCTGGGCGCCGCGAAGGCCGAGCGCGCCAAGGGCGCGGACGTCAACCGCGCCCCGCGCAAGGTGATCTGGGCCGCGACCGGCAAGCCGGCCCTGGCCTACGAGACGGTCGTCGGCGGCCTCCAGCACGACGGCACCCCGCAGGAACTGCACGTCGTCACCGACGCCACCTCCGGCGCCAAGCTGTACGAGTGGCAGGGCATCGAGACCGGCACCGGCAACACGGTCTACAGCGGCACGGTGACGCTCGGCACGACCCAGTCGGGCTCGACGTACAACCTCACCGACGGGGCGCGCGGCGGCCACAAGACGTACAACCTCAACCGCGGCACGTCCGGCACCGGAACGCTGTTCTCCGGGCCCGACGACGTCTGGGGCAACGGCACCCCGTCGAACCTGGAGTCGGCCGGCGCCGACGCCCACTACGGCGCGGCGCTGACCTGGGACTACTACAAGAACGTGCACGGCCGCAGCGGTATCCGCGGCGACGGTGTCGGCGCGTACTCCCGGGTCCACTACGGCAACAACTACGTCAACGCGTTCTGGTCGGACAGCTGCTTCTGCATGACCTACGGCGACGGGTCGGGCAACGCCAACCCGCTCACCTCCATCGACGTGGCCGCGCACGAGATGAGCCACGGTCTGACCTCGGTGACCGCGAAGCTGGTCTACAGCGGCGAGTCGGGCGGTCTCAACGAGGCCACCTCCGACATCTTCGGCTCCACGGTGGAGTTCTACGCCAACAACTCCTCCGACGTCGGTGACTACCTCATCGGCGAGGAGATCAACATCAACGGCGACGGCACGCCGCTGCGTTACATGGACAAGCCGAGCAAGGACGGCGCGTCCAAGGACAGCTGGTACTCCGGCATCGGCTCGATCGACGTGCACTACTCGTCGGGCCCGGCGAACCACTTCTTCTACCTGCTGAGCGAGGGCAGCGGCACCAAGACGATCAACGGTGTCACCTACGACTCGCCGACCTCGGACGGCCTTCCGGTGACGGGCATCGGCCGCGCCAAGGCGGAGCAGATCTGGTTCAAGGCGCTCACCACCAAGTTCAGCTCCAACACCAACTACGCGGGCGCCCGTACCGGCACCCTCGCGGTGGCCAGCGAGCTGTACGGCGGCACCACCAGCGCCGAGTA
This sequence comes from Streptomyces sp. NPDC005017, assembly GCF_042873115.1. Lineage (NCBI taxonomy): Bacteria > Bacillati > Actinomycetota > Actinomycetes > Kitasatosporales > Streptomycetaceae > Streptomyces > Streptomyces sp. NPDC005017. The sequence goes on from NZ_JBIALD010000029.1 coordinate 97,047, forward strand.
CAAGGCGGTCCAGGACGCGTGGGCGGCCGTCGCGGTCGGCTCCCGCTCCGGTGGCGGCGGCGGTGGCACCACGTTCGAGAACACGGCCGACGTGTCGATCCCGGACCGCGGTGCCGCGGTCACCTCGCCGATCACCGTCACCGGCCGTACCGGCAACGCGCCGAGCAACCTCCAGGTCCCGGTGAACATCGTGCACACCTACATCGGTGACCTCCAGGTGCAGCTGGTCGCGCCCGACGGCACGGCCTACACGCTGAAGGCGTACGGCACCGGCGGCAGCGCCGACAACATCAACACCACGTACACGGTGAACGCCTCGTCCGAGGTCGCCAACGGGACCTGGCTGCTGCGGGTCCAGGACAACGCGGCCGTCGACACCGGCTACATCAACAGCTGGGGACTGACGTTCCCGTAACCCGGAACGCGTCAACCCCCTTCGCCGCCCCGGTGGTTCGTCCACCGGGGCGGCGCCCCGTCTCCGGACACGAGAGGCGTTCGTTTACATTCCGGAAACGTTTACCGGACAGTAAGTTTTAGGTCAAGATCGAGCCGGGGTCATGACATGTACGCACCATGAGTGCCAGGCTTCCCCCACCGCCGCACAAGCACCAACTCCCCCACGAAACAAGGAGCCTGTGTGACCCCCCGCTACGCGCGTCACAAGCGCACCACCCTGGCCGTCGCGACCGCAGTCGCCTCCGGGGCGCTGCTGACCACCGCACTCACCGGCGGCCAGGCCGCCGCCGAGCCCGCCGCCGACTCCGGCCGCGCGGCCGTCACCGCCGCGCCGCTCGCACTCTCCCCCGCGAGCCGCACCGCGCTGATCCGCGAGGCCGACGCCGAGAAGGCCGAGACCGCCGGGGCGATAGGCCTCGGCGCCCGGGAGAAGCTGGTCGTCCGCGACGTCGTCAAGGACGCCGACGGCAGCCTGCACACCCGCTACGAGCGCACCTACGCCGGACTCCCCGTCCTCGGCGGCGACCTGGTCGTCCACGAGGACGCGGCCGGCAGAACCGAAGGCGTCACCAAGGCGGTCAGGGCCGCCATCGAGGTCGCCGACCTCACCCCCGAGATCGCCTCGACGGCCGCCGAGAAGCAGGCGGTCGGCCGCGCCAAGGCCCTCGGCGGCAGCCGCGCCGACGCCTCCGGCGCGCCCCGCAAGGTGATCTGGGCCGCGACCGGCAGGCCGGCCCTCGCCTACGAGACCGTCGTCGGCGGCCTCCAGGACGACGGCACCCCCAACGAACTGCACGTCGTCACCGACGCCGCCACCGGCAAGAAGCTCTACGAGTACCAGGGCGTCGAGACCGGCACCGGCAAGAGCCAGTACTCCGGCACGGTCACCCTCGGCACGTCCCTGTCGGGCTCGACGTACCAGCTCACCGACACCTCCCGCGGCGGCCACAAGACGTACAACAAGGCCCGCTCCACGTCCTCCTCGGCCGGCACGCTGTTCACCGACGCGGACGACACCTGGGGCACCGGCACCGCGTCCAGCTCCTCCACCAGCCAGACCGCGGCCGTCGACGCCGCCTACGGCGCCCAGGTCACCTGGGACTTCTACAAGAACTCCTTCGGCCGCAACGGCATCAAGAACAACGGTGTCGCGGCCTACTCCCGGGTCCACTACGGCAACGCCTACGTCAACGCCTTCTGGTCGGACAGCTGCTTCTGCATGACCTACGGCGACGGCACGGGCAACCTCAAGCCGCTCACCTCCATCGACGTGGCCGGCCACGAGATGACCCACGGCGTCACCGCCAACACCGCGCGCCTCAACTACAGCGGTGAGTCCGGCGGGTTGAACGAGGCGACCTCCGACATCTTCGGCACCGCCGTGGAGTTCTACGCCGCGAACTCCTCCGACCAGGGCGACTACCTCATCGGCGAGGAGATCGACATCAACGGCGACGGCACGCCGCTGCGTTACATGGACAAGCCCAGCAAGGACGGCTCCTCGGCCGACTACTGGTCCTCGTCGCTGGGCGGCCTCGACGTGCACTACTCCTCCGGCCCGGCGAACCACTTCTTCTACCTGCTCAGCGAGGGCAGCGGCACGAAGACGGTCAACGGCGTGACCTACAGCTCGCCGACGTACAACGGCTCCACGGTCACCGGGATCGGGCGCTCCAAGGCCGCCGCGATCTGGTACAAGGCCCTGACGACCTACATGACGTCGACGACCAACTACAAGGGCGCCCGCACGGCGACCCTGAGCGCGGCCTCCGCCCTGTACGGGTCCTCCAGCACGGAGTACTCCACGGTGGCGGCGGCCTGGGCGGCGGTCAACGTCAGCTGACCCGCCGACGGGCGTGGGCGGCTGTCGGCGCCGGCCGCCCCCGCTCTAGGGTAGGGCGGCATGTCCTTCACCTATGACGAGGTCGGCGCGACGCGTCGTGACGGCTACTGCCCGCCCGGCTTCCATCCGCTGCACGTCCGTACCCGGATCGGGGAGGGCGAGGCGGTGTTCCGGCGGGCCGCGGAGGCGGTCCGCACCTGGGAGATGCACAGGGCGCTCGGCGTCGGCGTACAGGCCGACGCCGAGCGCGCTGTCGAGGGCGGTGACGTGACCATCACCCTCGCCGGGGTGATCAAGGCGCCCTGCCGCGTGGTGTGGACCGTCGACGAGCCCCGCCGGGCCGGCTGGGCCTACGGCACCCTGCCGGGCCACCCCGAGTGCGGCGAGGAGTCCTTCGTCGTCGACCGCACCGGCGACGGCACCGTGTGGCTCACGGTGTCCGCCTTCAGCCGGCCGGCCAGGTGGTACTCCCGCGCGGGCGGTCCCGCCGCACGAGGATTCCAGCACGCCTACGCCCGCAGGTGCGGAAAGGTGCTGCGCGCGCTGTGCTCCGAGTCCGAGTAGGGCACGTCACCGCAGCAGTACGCCCGCTCCTTCCACCACGTCCTCCGAGGGCGTCGCCATCAGGCCCGGTTCCGCGCTGGACGCCAGCAGCCGGTGGGACGGCAGGATGCGGACCGTGTAGCCGAACGGACCGGTGCGGTCGAGGGCGAGCGGGCCCTCGTAGCACCAGTTGCCCTCCAGGTCCGGGCCGCCGCCCGGCTTGAGGGGCACCGCCGAGGCGTCGGTGAGCCGGTCCTCGGCGTCCACCCGGCCCGAGACGGCCTGCACCTCGACGTCGTCCGGACCGAGGTCGCCGAGCCGCAGCCGCACCCTGAGGGTGAGGGTGGAGCCCAGCTCGGCGGTCGTCACGGACGTGGAGGTCTCCACGTGGTCGACCGCCACCGCGTGCCAGGAGGCGCGCAACCTGGCCTTCCAGGAGGCCAGTTCACGGGCCGAGTCGGGGTCCATCGCGCGGTGGGCGTGGGCGGCCGGGGCGTACAGCCGCTCCACGTACTCCCGGACCATCCGGCCGGCCAGCACCTTCGGGCCGAGCAGGGTGAGGGTCTGGCGGACCATCTCGATCCAGCGCTCGGGCAGCCCGCCGCGGCCGCGCTCGTAGAAGCGCGGGGTGACGCGCTGCTCCAGCAGGTCGTAGAGGGCGGCGGCCTCGATGTCGTCGCGGTGGTCCACGTCGGTCCCGGCGCCGTCCGCGGTGGGGATCGCCCAGCCGAAGTCGGGCTGGAACCACTCGTCCCACCAGCCGTCCAGGACCGAGAGGTTGAGACAGCCGTTGAGGGCGGCCTTCATCCCGCTGGTGCCGCAGGCCTCCAGCGGGCGCAGCGGGTTGTTCAGCCAGATGTCGCAGCCGGGGTAGAGCTTCTGCGCCATCGCCATGCCGTAGTCGGGCAGGAAGACGATGCGGTGGCGCACCCGCGGGTCGTCGGCGAACCGGACCAGTTCCTGGATCAGCCGCTTGCCTCCGTCGTCCGCCGGGTGCGCCTTGCCCGCGACGACGATCTGCACCGGCCGCTCGGGGTGCAGCAGCAGATCCATCAGCCGGTCGCGGTCCCGCAGCATCAGCGTGAGGCGCTTGTACGACGGGACGCGGCGGGCGAACCCGATGGTGAGGACGTCCGGGTCGAGGACCTGGTCGATCCAGCCCAGCTCCGCCGTGCCCGCCCCGCGCTGCCGCCAGGACGCCCGCAGCCGGGAGCGCACCTCGGTGACGAGCTGTTCGCGCAGGGAGCGCCGCAGCTCCCAGACGTCCTGGTCGGAGGCGTCGGTGACGGCGTCCCAGCGGTCCATGTCGCCGACGGCGAGCGCGTCCTCGGTGCGCTGGGCGCCGGCCTTGCGGGCGCCGAGGCGCAGCACCTCGGGGGCGACCCAGGTCGGGGCGTGCACGCCGTTGGTGACGGAGGTGATGGGCACCTCGTCGGCGTCGAAGCCGGGCCACAGGCCGGAGAACATCTCCCGGCTGACGTTGCCGTGGAGCAGGGAGACGCCGTTGGCGCGCTGGGCCAGTCGCAGGCCCATCACGGCCATGTTGAACAGGTTCGGCTCGCCGCCCGGATAGGTCTCCATGCCGAGGCGCAGGACGCGCTCGACGTCGATGCGGGGGAGTTCGGCGTCCGGGCCGAAGTGCCGGGCGACCAGCTCCCGGTCGAAGCGGTCGATGCCCGCCGGCACGGGTGTGTGCGTGGTGAAGACCGTGCCGGCCCGCGCCGCCTCCAGGGCGGAGTCGAAGTCCAGCCCCCGGTCGCAGAGTTCGGCGATGCGCTCCAGACCGAGGAACCCGGCGTGCCCCTCGTTGGTGTGGAACACCTCCGGCTCGGCGTGCCCGGTGAGCCGGCAGTAGGTGCGCACGGCCCGGACTCCTCCTATGCCGAGGAGCATCTCCTGGAGCAGCCGGTGCTCGCTGCCGCCGCCGTAGAGCCGGTCGGTGACGCCGCGTTCGCCGAGGTCGTTCTCCTCCACGTCGGAGTCGAGCAGCAGCAGCGGGATACGGCCGACCTGGGCGAGCCAGATCCGGGCGTGCAGCGCGCGGCCGCCGGGCAGGGCCAGGGAGAGCTGCGCGGGGGTGCCGTCGGGCTCCTCCAGCAGGGCGAGCGGGAGCTCGTTGGGGTCGAGGACGGGGTAGTGCTCCTGCTGCCAGCCGTCGCGGGAGAGGGTCTGGCGGAAGTAGCCGTGCCGGTAGAGCAGGCCGACCCCGATCAGCGGGAGGCCGAGGTCGCTGGCCGCCTTCAGATGGTCGCCGGCCAGGATGCCCAGCCCGCCGGAGTACTGCGGCAGGGCGGCCGTGATTCCGAACTCGGGTGAGAAGTAGGCCACGGCGGCGGGCAGTCCCGGGGGCTGCGCCTGGTACCAGCGGTCGCCGCGGACGTAGTCGCCCAGTTCGTCGACGGCCGCTCTCAGGCGGCGCAGGAACCGGCGGTCCTGGGCGAGTTCGGCCAGCCGCCGCGGCGGCACCCCGCCGAGCAGCCGCACGGGGTCGCCGTCCGAAGCGGCCCACCGCTCGGGGTCCACCGACTGGAACAGCTCACGGGTCTCGGCGTGCCAGGACCAGCGCAGATTGCGTGCCAGATCGCTCAGGGGGCGGAGGGGTTCGGGGAGAACGGGACGGACGGTGAATCGACGGATCGCCTTCACATTCCACCTCGGCGCGTTGTGAATGGGCCCGCACGGCGAAGTGCGTCCCAACGTTCCGTACGACGGTACCGGCGCCGGTGCCGACCTCGCTGGACCTCTCGCCCATGACCTCTTCCGCCGATTTGGCCGATTCCATCCCCCGGGCCGTCCGCTCGAACTACGGTCCACGCCCCCACCTGTTCGCGCCCGGCGTGTCGATCACGTCCGCGCGGCGCAGCGACGACACTGGGCGGGTGACTTTCTCCGGTACGTCCACGGCCGCGTCGCAAGCGGCCGGGACAGCGGCGGTGTTCCTTTCCGGACATCCGAAAGCCTCACCCGCTCCGGCCGCGAAGGCTTTGGCCGGCGGGGTGGCTTCCGGCAGGGTGTCCGGAGGGGCACCCGGCTCGCCGAACAAAATTCTGCGCCTTCCGCGCCGGTAGCGGCGGACACATGGGACCGGCCCCGTTCATCCGGAACGGGGCCGGACTTGTGCGCAGACATACGCGTGAGTAGTTAACAAAGTGCCGGATTGCCCACCCGAATAGGGTGGGAAGGCTCCTGCGGTACACCTCACCGGTTCCGTCGCAGGGACACCAGCAGGTACACCCGCAGGACCCACTCCCCCAGCCATCCGCCCACCCACGTTGACGCGGACAGGAGCGGTGATGCCCGCCAAGCACCACACGTCGGCACTCCCGACGCCCAGTACCGAACCGACCCCCGTACGCCCGCGGGCCGCACGCGCCCCCGCGGGCCCGAAGGTCCCGGAACCACCCGCACCGGGACACACGCAGACCCCGGCGGCACCCACAGGCGCCGCCACGGCCGTCGGACGCATCCCCGTCCTCGACGTCCGGCCGGTCGTGCAGCAGGGCCGCCGGCCCGCGAAGGCCGTGACCGGTGAGGCCTTCGAGGTCTCCGCGACGGTCTTCCGTGAGGGACATGACGCCGTTTCGGCCAATGTCGTGCTCACCGGTCCGGACGGCCGGACCGGCGCGTTCACTCCTCTGAGTGAACTCGCCCCCGGTACCGACCGCTGGGGCGCCACCGTCGTCGCGGACCGGCCCGGCGCGTGGACGTTCACCGTGGAGGCCTGGAGCGACCCGGTCGCCACCTGGCGGCACCACGCGCGGATCAAGATCCCGGCGGGCATCGACACCGGCCTCGTCCTGGAGGAGG
>NZ_JBIALD010000030.1:0-44853 GCF_042873115.1 Streptomyces sp. NPDC005017
TACCTCGCCGGCCTCCACCTCCGCGCCTCGATGATCTGGATCAACGACCTGCTGAAGACGACTGGTTGATCACAACATCACACAGTCCCTAGGGCCCTTCTGATGGATCTCCGCGGCGTCGCGACGCCCGGCACCCACGCTCGACGCCCGGGGCGGGCGGGACTCTCGAAGCACGCCCTACGGCACGTCGGACAGGACTCAAGGCGCCCCGACGTAGGCGCACGCGACGTCCGTCGGAGGCTCCCGGGTCGGGCAGTCGGCGTACTCGCGCTGTTCCAGTTGGAGGACCGGCGCGGGCTCGTCGTTCTCCTCCCAGCGGTGCCGCGGGGGTGCGGCCGAGTCCTGGAGCGCCAGGGTGAGCCCTCCGCCGGCCGTCACGGCGACCGCCCAGGCGATCACGGTCCAGCGCCATAACCGGCGGCGGTTCACGACCACGGCTCCACGTCCACCACGGCGGCCACCGGGACCGGCCCGTACACGTGGGGGAACTCCTCGCCGCCGGGCTCCGGTGCCTCGTACTTCAGCGGCACCCCGAGCAGGGCCGGGTCGATCACCAGCACGACCAGTTCGTCGGGGCCGTCGTAGGAGCCGTAGAGGAAGGCGCCGACCTTCGGGAGCTGCTCGCGGCTGGAGCAGTGGATGAAGCCCTCTTCTTGAAGGGTGCGGCCTCGGGTGGACATCTCGTAGGCGCCGCGCTCGCGGGCCGCGTCCCACAGGGAGCGCTCGGTGAGGTGCAGGATGAACGGCTGTTCGGACATGGCCCCAAGCTACTCGCTCAGCCGCGCCGCCCGCTGCCGCAGATAGCGCTGTTCGGGCAGGCTCAGGGTCTTCCCTGCCGCGCTGGTGTAGGCGTCCCGGGCGGCGGCGTGCTCGCCCGCGCGTTCCAGGAGGTGGGCGCGCACGGCGTCCGGGCGGTGACCCAACTCGCCTTCCACGGTGTCCAGTTCGGTGAGTCCCGCGCGCGGTCCGTGGACCATGGCGACGGCCACCGCCCGGTTGAGGCGTTCGACGGGGCCGGGGACGAGGCCGACCAGGACGTCGTAGAGGCCGAGGATCTCGCGCCAGTCGGTGGCCTCGGGGGCCGGGGCCTCGTCGTGCACGGCGGCGATGGCCGCGCGCAGCGCGTAGGGACCGGCGGGGCCGCCGGTGAGGGCGCGGGTGACCAGGGCTACACCCTCCTCGATCGCGGCCCGGTCCCAGCGGTCGCGGTCCTGCTCGTCGAGCGGGATCAGCTCCCCGTAGGGCCCGCTGCGGGCCTCGCGGCGGGCGTCGGTGAGCAGCATCAGCGCCAGCAGCCCGGCCGCCTCCCCGTCCTCGGGCAGCAGCCGGTGCAGGGCGCGGGCCAGCCGGATCGCCTCGCCGGCGAGGTCACGGCGCTGGAGACTGCTGCCGGAGGTGGCGGTGTAGCCCTCGTTGAAGATCAGGTAGAGGGTGTGCAGAACGGCCGGAAGCCTGCCCTCCCAGTGGTCGGGGCGGCCGAAGCGGACCCCGCGCACCTTCTTCTTGGCCCGGCTGACCCGCTGAGCCATCGTCGCCTCGGGGACGAGGTAGGCGCGGGCGATCTCGGCCGTGGTCAGGCCGCCGACCGCGCGCAGGGTGAGCGCGATCCGGGCCGGGGGCGGCAGATCGGGGTGGCAGCACAGGAAGAGCAGGGAGAGCGTGTCGTCCTCCCGTGGCGCGCGGTCCTCCCGGGCGGCCGCGTCCTCGGCGGGCAGTTCGTCGCGCGGGGTGAGCTCGGCGACCCGCCGCTCCCGTGCGCGCCGGGCCTCCTCGCTGCGCAGGGTGTCGGTGAGCCGCCGGGAGGCGACCCTGATCAGCCAGCCGCGCGGGTTGTCGGGCACCCCGTGCTCCGGCCACTGCCGGGCCGCCGCGAGCAGCGCCTCCTGGACGGCGTCCTCGGCGGCGTCGAAGTGGCCGTAGCGGCGGACCAGCGCGCCGAGGACCTGCGGCGCGTTGGCGCGCAGCAGGTCCTCGATGTCGTACGGAAGGCGCATGGGCGGGTCAGCAGATGTCTCCGGCGCCGTCCTGAATGGGCCGGATCACCACCGGGTAGACGGGGGCGCCGGCGGGCTGGGGGCAGCGCGTGACGCGGTCGGCGATCTCGGTGACCCGCTCCAGGCTCTCGCAGTCCAGCACCCAGTAGCCGGCCAGCAGTTCCTTGGTCTCGCCGTACGGCCCGTCGGTGATGACTGCCTTGCCGTCCTCGCCCAGCGTGACGTGCCGGGCGCGGGCGGGTTCGGTGAGGCCCTGGGCGTCGACCAGTTCACCGGACTCGGCGAGGTGGTCGTTGATCGCTCCCATGTACTCGACCATGGCCTTGATGTCGGCCTCGGTCCAGGCCGGCGAGTGCTCGTTCCCGTCGCCCGCCATCGCCTGGTAGTCCGCCTGCGTGCCGAGCACCATCACCAGGTACTTCATCGTCCGCTCCTTCGGCCGGGCCGCCCTGGACGGGCGGCTTTCACGGGTACGTCGGAGCCGGGCCGGGATTCTCGACAGAACGGTCCGGAGTTCTTCCCCGACTCACGCCTGTTCCGAGGCGGCGGCGTCCGGCGGCTCGGGCTGCGCCTGCCGGTCGTGCGGGCGGAGCCGCTCGGCGTCCTCGGCGGGGAAGGAAGGGCACTCCGGGTTCCGGCACGGGCCGGCCTCCCACTTCGGCACCCAGGCGCCCAGCGTCTTGTACCGCCGGACGACCGTTTCTACGGACTGTCCACAGTCGGGACAGACGTGCTCTGCGCTGTCCATGCCTTCAGGGTAGGCCGGGCGGGGCGTCAGCGCTTCCTGCTGTACGTCCGCACCAGGATGCCGTTGCCGAAGGTGCGCACCGAGTCGAGGGTGAACTGCGTGAGGGAGACCCCCGTGGCGAACATCGGCATGCCGGTGCCGTAGGTCATCGGGTACGTCTTGACGATCAGTTCGTCGATCTCGTCGAACAGTTCACCGGCGACCGTCGCTCCACCGCACAGGTAGATGTCGAACCGGCTGTCCTCGGCCTTCAGTTCGCGCACCTTGGCGACGAGGTCTCCGGAGATGATCTCGACATGGGGGTCGGGCGACTCCGTCAGGCTGTGCGAGGCGACGTACTCGCGCAGATGGGCGTAGGGGCTGGTGACGCCCTCCTTCAGGCCCTCCTCGTAGCTGCCGCGGCCCTGGATGACGGTGTCGAACCGCTGCAGCGGCCGGTCCTCGATGCCGAAGGCCTTGCGGGCGGGGGTGGGCAGGGTGTCGGGGCGCTCTGCGGCGAGGTAACCGAGGAACTCCTCGTCGAGGTAGGCGAACATCGCCGTCGCGTCCCCTGACGGGTCCCCGATGAACCCGTCGATGGAGCAGGCGACGAGGTACGTGAGCTTACGCAAACCGGTCTCTTTCCGTTGTCCGTCGTGCTGACTCCTACAGTTGTAGTACTTCACTTGAAGTGGTTCAAGGGGTTTAGCGACTTCGAGGAAAAGTGGGTGAGGTGGTTCCGCTTGGGGTGCCGGGCCCGAATCCCCGCTTGGGGTGCCGGGCCCGGCTCGCGGTCGGACCCGGTGGGGCGTGGGGACGGGGGTCTCGGGTCAGACCTCGGGCTCGCGCCACATCGGCCACATCAGCGGCCCGTCCGGCAGCCGCAGCGGGCCGCCCGCGGCCTCGAAGCCGAGCCGCTCGTACAGGACGCGGCTGCGGGCGCTGCTGGCCTCCAGATACGCGTGCCGCCCCTCGCGGTCGCAGCGGTCCAGGACGTGCCCGATGAGCGCGCTGCCGAGGCCCCGGCCCTGATGGGCGGGGTCGACGCCGATCATCCAGAGGTATTCGTGGGGGCGGTCGGAGGGGTGGATGCCCGCGGTGAGCCGCCCGATGAGCTCGACCCGCTCGTTGGCCGGGTCGACGTCCTGCCGCAGCCGCGCGAAGCCGCCCTCACCGTCCTCCTCCTCGTCGTGGGCCCCGGCGGGCACGGACAGCCACAGCGCGCAGGCCGAGCCGTCCTCCGTGACGTCGACGCGTCCGTCGGCCAGCACGAGGTCGGTGAAGGCGGCCATCAGCCGGTGGTGCGTCGCGCGGCGGTACTCCTCGCCCGGGAACACCCAGCCGCTGACCGGGTCGTCCTGGAACGCCGCGTCCAGCAGCCGCACCACCGCGTCCCGGTCGTTCCCCGTCGCCGTCCGTATCGCCACGCCCATGACCCGCACCTCTCAACCGACCTTGACCGTAAGGAGGTTGAGCCTATCGGGGTGATCTGGCGGTGACCGGCGGGACCGGACCGGCTCGGCCGGGCGGGACACCGCCGGTCGGCGGACGCGACGAACTGCGGAAACGTCGTCGGGCACCCGGGACTCGTCCACCCGTGGCCGTCCAGAACATGGCCGGTTGAGGCCCCGGCTCGGCGCGAGCCCCCGGCCGCACTCCCTCGTGCCGTACGAGGCGCGCCGTCGGCGGCCCTCGACTCATCCGGGCGTACGAGACGCTCCCCCGGCCTCACTCGGCCCGTACGGGCGTACGAGACACCCCCGACCGCCCTCAACTCATCCGGGCGTACGAAGCACTCCCCGGGCCGCCCTCAGCTCGTGCGGGCCTACGAGGCGCTCCCCCCGCCCGCCCTCAGCTCGTGCGACGTGTGACGAACTCGGCTAGGGCGAGCAGCCCTTCGGCCGTCTCAGGGTCGGGAATCGCGCGGGCCAGTTCGGACAGCGCCTGGGACATCCGGTCGGCGGCCTGCGCCTGGGCCCAGTCGCGGCCCCCCGCCCGCTCCACGGCCAGGGCCGTGCGCTCCAGGTCCCCCTGGTCGTACGGGACTTCGTACAGCGCGGCCAGTTCCGCCGCGGCGGCCGTGCCGGAGGTCAGCGCGGCGACGACGGGCAGCGACTTCTTGCGCGCGGCGAGATCCGCCCCGGCCGGCTTGCCGGTGTGCCCGGGGTCGCCCCAGATGCCGATCACGTCGTCGATGAGCTGGAAGGCGAGCCCGGCCTGTCGGCCGAACGCGTCGAGCGCCTCGACCTCCTCCCGCGCGGCGCCCGCGTACAGCGCGCCGACCGCGCACGCGCAGCCCAGCAGGGCTCCCGTCTTGGCCTCGGCCATGGCGAGCACCTCGGCCAGGCCGACGTCGGCGGGCGCGCACCGCTCCATGGCCGTGTCGACCTGCTGGCCCTCGCACAGTTCGACGACACAGGCCGCGAGCCGGGCGGTGGCCGGCCCGGACGCCGGGTGCGGGTCCTCCGCGAGCAGCCGCAGGGCGAGGGCCTGCATGGCGTCACCGGCGAGGATCGCGTCGGCGTCGCCGAACACGGTCCACGCGGTGGGCCGGTGCCGGCGCGTGGTGTCGCGGTCCATCACGTCGTCGTGCAGGAGCGTGAAGTTGTGGACCAGTTCCACGGCCGCCGCCGCCCGCACGGCGGCCGTCCGTGCCGCGGGCCCGCCGAGCGCGGTGGCCGCGGTGAGGACCAGCGCGGGGCGGATCGCCTTGCCGGAGTTCCCGGCGGCCGGACTGCCGTCGGCGTGCTCCCAGCCGAAGTGGTGGAGCGCGACCCGGCGCATGCCCCTGGGCAGCGATTGCAGCGCGGCCCGCAGGGCCGGGTCGACGGCCTCCCGCGCGCGCTCCAGGATCGCCACGGCCTCCTGGGTGTCGGACGCGGCCACCGGCCGCCCGGGCGCGTACAGCGGAACGCCCGCGTGGCCCTGCGTCGGGCTCGTGGCAGGGCCACGCTGCTCCCCGCCGCGCCGTGGCGCGCCGAGTCGCTGCCTCGGCTCCGTCATGAACTCGGCCACGCGCGCCCCCTGCCGGGCCCGGGGTGGGCCCGCCCCGAGGGGCGGGCCCACGGCACGGGTGGGGTCACCGCCAGCGGCCGATCTCGACGTTCTCCAGCACGCCGAGGGCGTCCGGGACGAGTACGGCGGCGGAGTAGTAGGCCGTCACGAGGTACTTGATGATCGCCTGTTCGTTGATGCCCATGAACCGCACGGACAGGCTCGGCTCGATCTCGTCCGGGATGCCGGCCTGGCGCAGGCCGATCACGCCCTGGTCCTGCTCGCCGGTACGCATGGCGATGATCGAGGTGGTGCGGGCCTCGGTGACCGGGATCTTGTTGCACGGGTAGATCGGCACACCGCGCCAGGTCGGGATGCGGTTGCCGCCCATGTCGACGGTCTCCGGGACCAGACCGCGCTTGTTGAGCTCACGGCCGAACGCGGCGATCGCGCGCGGGTGGGCGAGGAACAGCTTGGTCCCGCGCCGCCTGCTGAGCAGCTCGTCCATGTCGTCCGGGCCGGGCACGCCGTCGTGCGGCTGGATCCGCTGGTCGTACTCGCAGTTGGTCAGCAGACCGAACTGGGTGTTGTTGACGAGCTCGTGCTCCTGGCGCTCCTTGAGCGCCTCGACCGTGAGCCGCAGCTGCTGCTCGGTCTGGTTCATCGGCTGGTTGTACAGGTCGGCCACGCGCGAGTGGATGCGCAGCACGGTCTGGGCGATGCTCAGCTCGTACTCTCGCGGCCGGGCCTCGTAGTCGACGAAGGTGTGCGGGATGTCCGGCTCGCCGGAGTGTCCTGCGGCGAGGTCGACGGCCTTCTCGCCGTACTTGTTGGTCGACTGCTCCGGGATCGCCTGCTGCTCCTGGAGGTGCTCGCGCAGGGTCTCGGCACGCTCGGCGACCTGCTCTACGTCCTGGCGGGCCAGGATCAGCACGGTGCACGAGGTGACCGCGCGGACGGTGTGCTCCCAGATGGCGTCGCCGTGCAGGACGGCGGCCTCGCCGAAGTAGGAGCCGTCGGCGAGGACACCGAGCACCGCGTCGTCGCCGTAGGGGCCCTCGCCGATCTTCTCGGCGCGGCCGTGCGCGAGCAGGTAGACCTCGTCCGTGGGGCTGCCGAAGGAGGCGATCACCTCACCGGCCGCGAACTCCCGCTGACGGCACCGCGAGGCCAGCTCCCCGAGCACCTCCAGGTCGTCGTAGGCGCGCAGGGCCGGCAGCTCGCCCAGCTCGGCCGGGATGACCTCGACCCGGTCGCCGGTCTTCACAAAGGTGACCCGTCCGTCCCCGACGGCGTAGGTGAGCCGCCGGTTGACCCGGTACGTGCCGCCCTGGACGTCCACCCACGGCAGACTGCGCAGCAGCCAGCGGGAGCTGATCTCCTGCATCTGCGGGACGGACTTGGTGGTGGTGGCCAGGTTCCGCGCGGCCGCGGTGCCGAGACTCTGCTGCGGCTTGTCCTGCTCCGTGCGGACCTCTTCGCCTACCGACATAAGGAACTGCCCTTCAGGTAATACCCCGACGGCGTTGCGCACGGGGCACCGATCTCCGCGAGAAGCGTTCCATCACTCAGCGTGTCCGTGCTATTACACGAAAGAGGGGGAATCAACCGCCCCGCTTCTGGGCAGACTTGGCGGTCGCCCGCGCCCGCGCGCGTCCCGCTCAAGCGGAGCCCGACTGTCCGAATCCTTGCGGTCGCTGGAGCTTTCCCCGGTTCGGGCGCCACGCGGACGGCAATACGCCGGAGTGGACGGCGGCCGCGCACGGCCGCATCACGGCAACGGCGTGAGAGGAGCGGCCATGGCCCCACCCATGTCCGCGGACAGACTGCTGGACGCGCTGCGCGACGAAGGCCTCCGGGTCGTCGAGGTCGGCGACTGGCGCCACCACAACCGCAACCACAAGGGCCCCTGGGGGCCGGTCCACGGCGTGATGATCCACCACACGGTGACCCGCGGCGCCGAACAGACCGTCGAACTGTGCCGGAACGGCTACCCGGGCCTGCCCGGCCCGCTCTGCCACGGCGTCATCACCAAGGACGGCCGGATCCACCTGGTCGGGTACGGCCGCGCCAACCACGCCGGGGCCGGGGACGACGACGTCCTGCGCGCGGTGATCGCCGAGCGGGCGCTGCCACCCGACAACGAGGCCAACACGGACGGCAACCGGCACTTCTACGGCTTCGAGTGCGAGAACCTCGGCGACGGCGAGGACCCCTGGCCCGAGGCCCAGCTGCTGGCGGTGGAGCGGGCCGCCGCCGCGGTCTGCCGGCACCACGGCTGGACCGAGCGGTCGGTGATCGGGCATCTGGAGTGGCAGCCCGGCAAGATCGACCCCCGCGGCTTCACGATGGACCGGATGCGGCAGCGCATCCGCGAGCGCCTCGGCTAGGACGTGCCGCCCGCCGCACGGCGGGCGGGAGTCCGTCAGCCACGCCCCAGACCTCCACCCCTCCGCCCTCTGTTCGACAATGGGGCGGTGACCAGCTCCGACGCCTTCGCCGCGCTGCGCCCCCGGCTGCCCTCGCCGCTGAGCGAGGCGGCCGACGAGCGCTTCGCGGCGCACGGTGTGCGGCTGCTGCTCAAGCGGGACGACCTGATCCATCCGGAGCTGATCGGCAACAAGTGGCGCAAGCTCGCGCCGAATCTCGACGCGGCGGCGGGCCGCCCGGTGGTCACGTTCGGCGGGGCGTACTCCAACCATCTGCGGGCCACCGCCGCGGCGGGACGGCTGCTCGGGCTGGACACGGTCGGTGTCGTGCGCGGCGACGAGCTGGCCGGCCGGCCGCTGAACCCTTCCCTGGCCCGGTGCGCGGCCGACGGCATGCGACTGCACTTCGCCGACAGGGCGGCCTATCGCCGCAAGGACGAGCCCGCGACGCTCGCCGCACTGCTGCGCGCGGCGGGTGCCGAGGAGGCGTACGTGGTGCCGGAGGGCGGCAGCAACGCGGCCGCGGTGCGCGGCTGTACGGCCCTCGGGGAGGAACTGCGCGGCCGTGCCGACGTGGTCGCGGTCGCCTGCGGCACGGGCGGCACCCTGGCGGGTCTGGCCGCGGGACTCGCCCCCGGCCAGCGGGCCCTCGGGGTGCCGGTGCTCAAGGGCGGCTTCCTCGGGGACGCCGTACGCACGCTCCAGCGGCGGGCCTTCGGCGGGCCGCGCGGCGACTGGTCGCTCGCCGACCGGTTCCACTTCGGCGGGTACGCCCGGACGACGCCGGAGCTGGGCGCCTTCGCCGAGGACTTCGAGGACCGCCACGGGCTGGCCGTGGAACGTCTGTATGTCGCCAAGTTGCTGCACGGGCTGCTGACCCTCACCGAGGAGGGCGCCTTCCCGCGCGGGACGGTCCTCGCCGCGGTGATCACGGGCCGCCCGTTCGTCTGAGGGCACGGGTTCCGCGGGACGCGCGGCCCCGGGAGGCCCGTGGCGCTCAGGTGGTCTCCCGGTACGCCGCAGCCTCCTCCAGGTCCAGCCGGCGCAGCAGCGTGCGGAGCATCTCGTCGTCGATGTAGCGCAGGTCGCGCAGTCTGACGAAGACCTCGCGCTCAGCGCCGATCATCTCGCGGGACAGCCGCCGGTAGGTGTCGTCGACGCTCTCGCCGGTGACCGGGTTGGCCTGGCCGAGGCGCTCCCAGACGGAGTTGCGGCGGCGCTCCAGGACCGTGCGCAGCCGTTCGGCCAGCGGACCCGGCAGGGCGTTGCGCTCGTCGGAGAGCAGTTCGTCCAGGCGTTGCTCGGCGGCCCGGGATGCCTGTGCCTGGGCGTTGGCCTCGGCGAGCGTCGCGGCCTGCTGGTCGCGGCCGGGCAGCTTCAGCAGGCGGATCAGCGGGGGCAGGGTGAGGCCCTGGAGGACGAGGGTGCCGATGACGGTGGTGAAGGTGAGGAAGAGGATCAGGGCACGGCCGGGGAACGGCTCGTCGCTGTCGTGCAGGGTCACCGGGATGGAGAAGGCGATGGCCAGCGACACCACCCCGCGCATGCCGGCCCAGGAGATGACGAACGCGCCCTTCCAGGTGGGGTTGTCCTCCCGTTCGCGGATGCGCGCCGACAGTATCCGGGGCAGGAACGTAGCCGGGTACACCCACACGAACCGGGCCACGACCACGACGAGGAAGACTGCCACCGCGTACCAGGCGGCGTCGATCCCCTCGTACTCGCCGAGCTCCCGCACGACCACCGGCAGCTGGAGTCCGATGAGGGCGAACACCGAGGACTCCAGGACGAAGGCGACCATCTTCCACACGGCCTCCTCCTGGAGGCGGGTGGCGAAGTCGACCTCCCAGGCGCGGTGTCCCAGGTAGAGCGCGACGACCACCACGGCGAGGACTCCGGAGGCCTCGAACTGCTCGGCGACGGCGTAGGCGACGAACGGGATGAGCAGCGACAGGGTGTTCTGGAGCAGTGCCTCGTGCAGATGGGTGCGCAGCCAGTGCAGGGGCGCCATGAGGACGAGACCGATCCCGACGCCGCCGATCGCGGCGACCAGGAACTCCACGATGCCGCCGGCCCAGCTCGCGCCCTCGCCGACGGCGGCGGCGACGGCCACGCGGTAGGCGGTGATCGCGGTGGCGTCGTTCACCAGGGACTCGCCCTGGAGGATGGTGGTGATCCGCGAGGGCAGTCCGACCCGGCGGGCGACGGCGGTGGCGGCCACGGCGTCCGGCGGCGCGACGACCGCGCCCAGCACCAGGGCCGCGGTCAGCGGCAGACCGGGGATGAGCAGGTAGGCCGCCCAGCCGACCACGAAGGTCGCGAAGAGCACGTAGCCGACCGACAGCAGTGCCACGGGCCGTACCTGCGCCCGCAGGTCGAGGTAGGAGCTGTCGACGGCCGCGGTGTAGAGCAGCGGCGGCAGGACCAGCGGCAGGACGATCTCCGGTTCCAGGTGGTAGTCGGGGACGCCGGGCACGTAGGACAGGGCCAGTCCGGCCGCCACCAGCAGCAGCGGCGCGGGCACGGGGCTGCGACGCCCGGCGCCGGCCACCGCCGCGCTCCCCGCCACCAGCAACAGCAGCGGCATCACGTCCATGGTTCCCGCCCTCGTTTTTCCGCGCGGTCAGGCGCGGGCCCGTCGTAACCTGGCAATCATGAAACAGTGCACGCATGCCGACGCGCTGCCGCACCCGGAGCCGGGCCCCGTGACGGACACCTGTCCGGAGTGCCTGGCGGCCGGAACCCACCCGGTGCAGTTGCGGCTGTGTCTCACCTGCGGCCATGTCGGCTGCTGCGACTCGTCCCAGGGCCGGCACGCGTCGGGGCACCACAGGGAGTCCGGGCACCCCGTGATGCGCACGTTCGAGCCGGGCGAGGACTGGCGGTGGTGCTTCGTGGATCACGTACTCGTGTGACCAGGAACGGCTGTTGTGTGACCCTGGACCAGGACGGTTCGACTCTCTGACGTCTGGGTACGTCAACCCGGCGCGCGCTCTTCCCATTTGGGCCCGCAGAACCTCTAGACACGGAGCGTATCCGCAGGTTTACTGTGAGTGACGCCAGGGGGTTGGGGTCCCGGGGACAGCACGGCCGAGAGCGCGATAGCGTCACGGCTGTACCACACTTCGCGTTACCCCGGGGGGCGACCCTCGGCTCCGAACAGCTTGTACCACCTTGGAGGTGAGGGTGTCCCAGATCGCAGGCGAGCCCGCTACCCAGGACTTCGTGGAAGTCCGGCTGCCGGCCGCGGGTGCCTACCTGTCGGTGCTGCGGACGGCCACGGCCGGCCTCGCGGCCCGTTTGGACTTCACCCTGGACGAGATCGAGGACCTGCGCATCGCGGTGGACGAGGCCTGCGCGATCCTGCTCCAGCAGGCCGTGCCGGGCTCGGTCCTCAGTTGCGTGTTCCGTCTCGTCGACGACTCGCTGGAGGTCACGGTCTCCGCCCCGACCACGGACGGCCACGCCCCGTCGCGCGACACCTTCGCCTGGACCGTCCTTTCGGCCCTCGCGGGCAAGGTCTCCTCCGCGGTCGACGAGGACAGAACCGTTTCGATCAGCCTCTACAAACAGCGCGGCGCGGGACCCGGGCCGGCGTGAGGGACGGGGACGGGCCGGTGCGGGACGAAGAGCGCGGCACACGGGAGCTGCGGGCCGAGGACGGGGCCGCCACCCCCTGCCCGACCGGGGCCGAGGGCCCGGCACAGGCCGGTCCGGACGGCTCGCGGCGCATGGCTGAGGGCATCGACGTCATCCCCGAGCAGGCCCGGCCGCATCCGGAGGATCTCCCCCCGGCCGCCGGCGGCCCCGGTGACGGGCGGCAGGACGGCCAGGACGCGGGGACAGGCCAGGGTGCGCCCGGGGCAGGACATGTCCGCCCGGCCCGGGAGGCGAGGGCTCGGCGAAGGGCGACGGGCGGGACGATGAGCGAGCACGAGCGAAACTCCGAGGACGGCGCGGTGGGCGGCCAGGGCACGCACCACGACCCGCAGGACCGCAGCGGGGCGCGCGCGCTGTTCCTGGAGCTGCGCGAGCTGAAGGACGGCAGCCCCGAGTACGCGGAGCTGCGCAATCAGCTGGTGCGCATGCATCTGCCGCTCGTCGAGCACCTCGCGCGCCGCTTCCGCAACCGCGGTGAGCCCCTCGACGACCTCACCCAGGTCGCCACCATCGGCCTGATCAAGTCGGTCGACCGCTTCGACCCGGACCGGGGCGTGGAGTTCTCCACGTACGCCACCCCGACGGTGGTCGGCGAGATCAAGCGGCACTTCCGGGACAAGGGCTGGGCGGTCCGTGTGCCGCGCAGGCTCCAGGAGCTGCGGCTGGCGCTGACCACGGCCACGGCCGAGCTGTCCCAGCAGCACGGCCGCTCCCCGACGGTGCACGAGCTGGCCGAGAAGCTGGCGATCTCGGAGGAGGAGGTCCTGGAGGGGCTGGAGTCCGCGAACGCGTACTCCACGCTGTCGCTGGACGTCCCCGACACCGACGACGAGTCCCCGGCGGTCGCCGACACGCTCGGCGCGGAGGACGAGGCACTGGAGGGCGTCGAGTACCGCGAGTCGCTCAAGCCGCTGCTGGAGGATCTGCCGCCGCGCGAGAAGCGGATCCTGCTGTTGCGCTTCTTCGGCAACATGACCCAGTCGCAGATCGCGCAGGAGGTCGGCATCTCGCAGATGCACGTCTCGCGCCTGCTGGCCCGCACGCTGGCCCAGCTGCGGGAGAAGCTGCTGGTGGAGGAGTAGGAGGGGCGGCGGGGGCCGCGGCGCGGTCCCCGTGGCATCAGCGCTCGGCGCCGCCCGGCCCGCGGATGCCGCGCGGTCCCCGTGGCATCAGCGCTCGGCGCGACCCGGCCCGCGGATGCCGCGCGGTCCCCGTGGCATCAGCGCTCGGCGCGACCCGGCCCGCGGATGCCGAGCGCGTCACGCGTCTCGGGCGACAGCAGCAGGACCAGGGACGTCACGGCGACGACCGCGAGGACGATGCCGGCGGGGATGGCCATGCTGTCGGCCCGGAGCAGGGTGTAGGCCACCGGCAGGGCCATGATCTGGGTGAAGATGGCGGGCCCGCGGCTCCAGGGGCGCCGGGCGAGCAGACCGCGCGCGGCGAGCAGAGGCAGCAGCGCGATCAGCAGCAGTGTGACGCCGCCGGTGACGGCCTGCCCCCGGCTGTCGGGGTCACCGGTCAGCCCGAGCACGAGCATCAGGCCTCCGCCGGCCACCAGCGCGACCCCCTCCAGCGCGGCGAGGAGGGCGGCGTACGTCAGTCGCCGCGGGCGCGGGCCGGTGACGTCGGCGGTGGTGTCGGGGGTCTCTTCACTGGTCACCCCTGAAGGGTAGCCGCCGGTTCCACGCCGTCCGTGTCGAGGTTCACGCCCGTTTGTCTTATCTGATCCACGCTTCCGTCTGGGATCGGTACCACCCAGTAGGTAGTGTGCAACGCATGCGTGCACTTCTCGTGGTCAATCCGGCGGCAACCACTACGAGCGCACGGACGCGCGATGTACTGATTCACGCCCTCGCCAGCGAGATGAAGCTGGAAGCGGTCACCACGGAGTACCGCGGGCACGCGCGCGACCTGGGCCGGCAGGCCGCGGAGAGCGGCGAGATCGACTTGGTGGTGGCGCTCGGCGGCGACGGCACGGTGAACGAGGTCGTCAACGGTCTGCTGCACGCCGGGCCCGACCCGGAGCGGCTGCCCGGTCTCGCCGTGGTGCCCGGCGGTTCCACCAATGTCTTCGCCCGCGCGCTGGGCCTGCCCAACGACGCCGTCGAGGCCACCGGCGCACTGCTCGACGCCCTGCGCGAGGGCAGTGAGCGCACGGTCGGGCTGGGCCTGACCTCGGGCACGCCGGGCACGGACGACGAGGCGGTGCCGTCGCGCTGGTTCACCTTCAACGCGGGCCTCGGCTTCGACGCGGGTGTGGTCGGCCGGGTCGAACAGCACCGTGAGCGGGGCAAGAGGTCGACGCACGCGCTCTACGTCCGCCAGGCGCTGCGTCAGTTCCTGGGTGAGCCGCACCGCAGGCACGGCACGATCACGCTGGAGGCTCCGGGTCTGGAGCCGGTGAGCGACCTGGTGCTCTCCATAGTCTGCAATACCGCCCCGTGGACGTATCTGGGTAGTCGACCGGTGTACGCGTCTCCTCGGGCGTCGTTCGACACGGGACTCGATGTGCTCGGTCTCAGCCGCCTGTCGACGGCCGCGGTCGCCCGGTATGCCACGCAGTTGCTCACTTCGTCCCCCGAGCGCGGCCCCCATGGGAAGCACGCGGCCTCGCTGCACGATCTGAGCGAGTTCACCTTGCATTCGAAGGTCCCTCTCCCCCTCCAGATGGACGGTGACCACCTGGGGCTGCGTACGAGCGTGACGTTCACAGGCGTACGCCGTGCACTGCGTGTGATTGTGTGAGCAGAAAACCCCAAAGTCCTTTCACTCGAACGTTTAGGCCAGGGTCCACCCCATGGAAGTACGGCTGTGACCTAGTCGACACCGAGGAATCAAAAAAAACTTTCCGGAAGGGGTTGTATCCGCCGCTGAGGTTTGCGAGTCTCTACGTGGCGATCGGGACAGCCCGCAACACCGGCTAGCACAGATCACCGGAACCCCTCTCAAAACCAAGGACCACGCCAGAGAACCTGGCAGTCGGCCCTTCCCTTGTTGAGGGATTCGTGAAAGCGTTCACATTCACAAGCAACCCGCACGTAATACCAAGGAGAGGTAGCAGCCATGGACTGGCGTCACAACGCCGTTTGCCGCGAGGAAGACCCCGAGCTCTTCTTCCCCATCGGCAACACCGGTCCTGCGCTGCTGCAGATCGAGGAAGCCAAGGCCGTCTGCCGTCGCTGCCCCGTTATGGATCAGTGTCTGCAGTGGGCGCTCGAGTCCGGTCAGGACTCCGGCGTCTGGGGTGGTCTCAGCGAGGACGAGCGCCGCGCGATGAAGCGCCGCGCCGCCCGCAACCGGGCGCGTCAGGCTTCTGCCTGACATACCCACCCCGCTGACAGCCTGAGCTTGGCGGCGCGTACAGCGAGTACGCAACTCCCGCCCCCGAGCACGCAGCGCGCAGTACCCCCGATGCGCATCAGCAACGAGCACGAGCCCCGGACCATCGAATGGTCCGGGGCTCTTTGCTGTGCCCGGCCGGCCGCCGCCGTGACCGTGGGTGACGTCCGAGGCCGGGCGACGCGCGTCCCGGCGAGGTCCACCGCCGGGTGATGTGCGCGACCCGAGGCGCGTGCGCTCGGTTACGTCCGCGCCGGTCCGCTTCCGTTCCGGTCCCGCATTCGCTTTCGCCTTTGCCTTCGTCTTCGCCTTCGCGTCGGACTACTTCTGCGCCCGGACCGGGATGTCGAGGAGCACCTGGCAGCCGCGCTCCGGTGCCGGGACCATGTCGAAGCTGCCGCCCAACTCGCCCTCCACCAGGGTCCGTACGATCTGGAGGCCCAGGTTGCCCGCGGTGCGCGCGTCGAAGCCGGGCGGCAGGCCGACCCCGTCGTCCTGGACGGTGACCAGCAGCCGGGCGTCCTTGCTCGTGCCACCGCGCACGGCCGACACCTCGACGGTGCCGGTGTCGCCCTCGCGGAAGCCGTGTTCGAGGGCGTTCTGGAGGACCTCGGTCAGGACCATCGACAGCGGAGTGGCCACCTCGGCGTCGAGGATGCCGAAGCGGCCGGTGCGCCGGCCGGTGACCTTGCCGGGCGAGATCTCGGCGACCATCGCCAGGACCCGGTCGGCGATCTCGTCGAACTCCACGCGCTCGTCCAGGTTCTGGGAGAGCGTCTCGTGCACGATGGCGATCGAGCCGACCCGGCGGACCGCCTCCTCCAGGGCGGCGCGGCCGCGCTCGGACTCGATGCGCCGGGCCTGGAGGCGCAGCAGGGCCGCGACCGTCTGGAGGTTGTTCTTCACCCGGTGGTGGATCTCCCGGATGGTGGCGTCCTTGGTGATCAACTCGCGTTCGCGGCGGCGCAGTTCGGTGACGTCGCGGAGCAGGACGAGGGAGCCGATGCGGGTGCCCTTGGGCTTGAGCGGGATGGCCCGGAGCTGGATGACGCCGTCGTTGGCCTCGATCTCGAACTCGCGCGGTGCCCAGCCGCTGGCCACCTTGGCGAGCGCCTCGTCCACCGGCCCCCGGGACGGGGCGAGTTCGGCGGTGGTCTGCCCGAGGTCCTGGCCGACCAGGTCGGAGGCGAGGCCGAGCCGGTGGTAGGCGGACAGCGCGTTCGGGGAGGCGTACTGGACCACACCGTCGGCGTCCAGCCGGATCAGGCCGTCGCCCACGCGGGGCGAGGCGTCCATGTCGACCTGCTGGTCGGGGAACGGGAACGAACCGGCCGCGATCATCTGCGCGAGGTCGGAGGCGGACTGGAGGTAGGTGAGCTCCAGCCGGCTGGGCGTGCGCACGGTGAGCAGGTTGGTGTTGCGGGCGATCACTCCGAGTACACGCCCGTCGCGTCGTACGGGGATGGACTCCACCCGTACGGGGACCTCCTCACGCCACTCGGGGTCGCCCTCGCGCACGATCCGGCCCTCGTCGAGGGCAGCGTCCAGCAGCGGGCGGCGGCCGCGCGGGACGAGGTGGCCGACCATGTCGTCCTGGTAGGAGGTGGGGCCGGTGTTCGGCCGCATCTGGGCCACGGAGACATAGCGGGTGCCGTCGCGGGTGGGGACCCACAGGACCAGGTCGGCGAAGGAAAGGTCGGAGAGCAGCTGCCACTCCGAGACCAGCAGATGGAGCCACTCGAGGTCGGAGTCGTCGAGGGCGGTGTGCTGGCGGACCAGTTCGTTCATGGAGGGCACGCTTGGAGCGTACCCGGGGGTTTGTACGGCATCGAAACGCAGTGCGGTGCGGGGCTTCGGCGGGCGGGGTCCTCGGGCCTCGTACGGCCCCCGGAAACACCCGCGGGCCGCGGCGCCTGAGAGGGACCCTCAACCCTCCCGGCACCGCAGCCCGGAGCAGAACGGCCGGGGGGTGTGCGGTCCCGTCGGCCGAAGGTGAGGAGCCGGGGCAGTCAGGGCAGAGAGCCCGGTTCCTCGTTCCGTCCTCCTGTGCGGGGAAGACGGAGGCTTGTCGCACTGTTGCGCGGTTCCTCCAGCATTCTGGACTAGACCATTCGGGGTGTCCATGCGTCGGAACGTGTTTTGTTGTCGGCCGCAGCCTAACCCGCCCGCGTCAGGTACGGGACCAGATATCCGCGCCAATTTCGGCGAGGGCCGCCACCGCCCTCCGGTTCGCGCCGTCGCGCGCCCGTCAAGAGACGGGCCCGGACCGACGCGCCGGCGTGCCGGGCCGATGCGCCGGGGTGTGCGGCGGGGCGGCAGGGTTTTCCATGGAGTCAGGAGCGCGCGGAGGGGCCTGGGCGGGCTGCCCGGAGAGGCCCGCTCTGTTAGATTGGTCTAAACCACATCTCCCTTCCGGGTGCCTTCGAGTCCCCTCTCCAGAACGGCAGGCCCAGCGTGGAAGTTGTCATCGTTCCGGATGCCGAGGCCGGCGGCGAACTGATAGCCGAGGCCATGGCCCAGTTGCTGCGCCGCAAGCCTGACGCCCTGCTGGGCGTGGCGACCGGCTCGACCCCGCTGCCCATCTACCGGGCCCTGACGGCCAAGGTGCGGTCCGGCGCCGTGGACGCCTCCCGGGCGAGGATCGCCCAGCTCGACGAATACGTGGGACTGCCCGCCGAGCACCCCGAGTCCTACCGTTCCGTGCTGCGTCGCGAGGTCCTGGAGCCGCTCGGTGTCTCCATGGACGCGTTCATGGGTCCCGACGGCACCGCGCAGGACGTGCAGGCGGCGTGCGAGGCGTACGACAGGGCTCTCGCCGAGGCGGGCGGGGTGGACCTGCAGTTGCTCGGCATCGGCACGGACGGTCACATCGGGTTCAACGAGCCGTGCTCCTCGCTGGCCTCCCGTACCCGGATCAAGACGCTGACCGAGCAGACCCGGGTCGACAACGCGCGGTTCTTCGGCGGGGACATCGCGCAGGTGCCGCACCATGTGATCACCCAGGGGATCGGGACGATCCTGGAGGCGCGGCATCTGGTGCTGCTGGCCACGGGTGAGGGGAAGGCGGACGCGGTTGCCGCGACCGTGGAGGGGGCTGTTGCCGCGGTGTGTCCCGCCTCGGCGTTGCAGATGCATCCGCATGCGACTGTCGTGGTGGACGAGGGGGCGGCTTCCAAGCTGAAGCTTGCGGAGTACTTTCGGCACACGTATGCGAACAAGCCGGCCTGGCAGGGGATTTGACGGGGTTGTCTGCGGTCCTCTGACGTCTTCGGGGTGCGGGTGGTGGGTGGCTGGCCGCGCAGTTCCCCGCGCCCCTAGGGGTGGGGGGCTGGTCACCTTCCTCAAGCTTTGCGCAGTTCCCCGCGCCCCTCAAAGCTTTGCGCAGTTCCCTGCGCCCCTCAAACGGCGCGGTGTTTCTCGCGCCTCTTCTGGGGGGTCAGGGGGTGTGTACGTGAAAGGCGCCGGTCTCCCCTAGGGACCGGCGCCTTTCTGCTTTCTGGTGGGGGTTACGCGCCCGCTATGACCTCTGCTGCTGCTCGGCCCGAGACTCGGGAGGCGCCGTGGGTGGCTATGTGGAGGGCGCCTCGGGGCGGGGCCTGGGGGAGGCCCATCTCGACGACGACCGTGTCGGGGCGGGCCGTCAGGAGGGTGTCCAGGGCGGCCGCCATCCACGGGTGGCGGTGCTCGTCGCGGACGACCGCCACGATCCTGCGCTCCCCCGCCGCCTTCAGGGCCGCATGGGCCGCCTCGTCGCCGGTGTACGTGTCCGTCGCGGTGCCGGGCAGCAGGGCCGCCAGCTCGGCCGCCACGCCCCACGGCGTCTCGTCGCCGACCGCGATGTTGGCGACGGGCGAGAGGGTCGCCACGTAGGGCGCCTCGGTCAGGGGCGTGAAGGTGCCCGCGCCGGTCACGCGCAGGGCGCGGCGGGCGGCGCGCAGCCCGACCCCGGGGTCGGCGGACGCGGTGGCGCCCTCCGCGGCGGCGGCCGTCCAGCGGGCCAGCCTGCGCACCCGCTCGGCGGCGTCGGCGAGGCGCTCCTCGGGAAGCTCGCCGGCGCGGACCGCGCCGACCAGGGCGTCGCGCAGCCGGCGTACGGTCTCGTCGTCGGCGAGGCCTCCGCCCACGCAGATGGCGTCGGCGCCGGCCGCGAGGGCGAGGACGCTGCCGCGCTCGATGCCGTAGGTGGAGGAGATGGCCTGCATCTCCATGCCGTCGGTGACGATGAGGCCGTCGTAGCCGAGTTCGCCGCGCAGCAGGTCGGTGAGGATGCGGCGGGACAACGTTGCCGGGTGCTCCGCGTCCAGCGCGGGGACCAGGATGTGGGCGCTCATCACGGCCCGGCTGCCGGCCGCCATCGCCGCGCGGAACGGGGCGAGTTCGCGCTCGGCGAGCACGGCCGGGTCCGCGTCGATGCGGGGCAGGGCGTGGTGGGAGTCGACGTTGGTGTCGCCGTGCCCGGGGAAGTGCTTGGTGCAGGCGGCGACGCCGGCCGACTGCAGGCCCCGGACGTAGGCGGCGGTGTGCCGGGCGACCAGGCCCGGGTCGGCGCCGAAGGAGCGGACGCCGATGACCGGGTTGTCGGCGTTGGAGTTGACGTCGGCGGACGGCGCCCAGTTGAAGTTGACGCCGCAGGCGGCGAGGCGGCGGCCCAGCTCGTGGGCGACCTCGCGGGTCAGCTCCGCGTCGTCCACCGCGCCGAGGGCGTTGTTGCCCGGGAAGGAGGAGCCGGTGCGGACCTCCAGGCGGGTGACGTCACCGCCCTCCTCGTCGATGGCGACCAGGACGTCGTCACGCTCGGTGCGCAACTGGGCGGTGAGGGCCGCGAGTTGCTCGGGCGAGGCGATGTTGCGCCCGAACAGGCCGACCGAGGCGAGGCCCTCGCCGAGCCGGCGCAGCAGCCAGTCGGGGGCGGTGGTGCCGGGGAAGCCGGGCTGGAGGACCGTCAGCGCGTCACGGGTCAGGGTGTCTGTGCCGCTGGCGAAAGTCGTCATCGAAGGCGTCATCCCTTCACGGCGCCGGCGGTCAGACCCGCGGCCAT
This sequence comes from Streptomyces sp. NPDC005017, assembly GCF_042873115.1. NCBI lineage: Bacteria > Bacillati > Actinomycetota > Actinomycetes > Kitasatosporales > Streptomycetaceae > Streptomyces > Streptomyces sp. NPDC005017. The sequence continues at coordinate 20,185 of NZ_JBIALD010000030.1, forward strand.
CTTGCGCTGGACGAGGAGGAACAGCACGACGATCGGCACGGCCATCATGGTGGCGCCGGCCATCATCGGGGCGTACTCGGTGCCGTGCTTGGTGGTGAAGTTGCCGAGCCAGACGGTCGCCGTCTGGTTCTGCTGGCTGAGCAGCATCAGGGCGTAGAGGTACTCGTTCCAGGCCTGGATGAAGCCGTAGACCGAGGTGGCGACCAGGCCGGGGGCCAGCAGCGGGAAGACCACGCGCATGAAGGCGCCGGTGCGGGAGCAGCCGTCGACCATCGCGGCCTCCTCCAGCTCCTTCGGGATGTTGACGATGAAGCCGCGCAGCGTCCACACCGTGAAGGGGAGGACGAAGGTCAGGTAGGTGATCATCAGGCCGGTGAGCCGGTCGTACTGGCCGAGGTCGTTGAGCAGCAGGAACACCGGGATGATCATGGCGACCAGCGGGACCATCTGGACGGCGAGGATGCCGACGATCACGATCCTGCGGCCGCGGAAGGCGAACCGGGAGATGGCGAGGGCGGCGAGCAGTCCGATGACGATGCCGATCGCGACCACGACCACCGACACGAGGAGGCTGCGGCCGACCGGACCCCAGAAGTCGGCGATGTTGAGCGCCCGGTCGAAGTTCGACAGGGTCAGGCCCGTGGGCAGCAGGCTCGGGTCCGGGTCGATGGCGTCCTTGGCGGGCTTGAACGCGGTGTTCAGCATCCAGTAGACGGGGAATCCGGCGGCGGCGAAGACGAACAGGCCGAGGATGTTCCAGCCGGTCTTGGAGCGCCCCGGGCGGCCGCCTTCGGACTTCGAAGGGCGGCTCTTCACAGCGGTCGCGCTCATTCGACCTCTCCGATCTTCAGCATCTGACGCATGTAGACGGCGACCACACCGAGCAGCAGCAGAACGGTGATCACGGCGATCGCCGAGCCCTGGGCGTAGTCGTTGACCACGAAGGCGCGGTCGTACGAGTAGGTGTTGAGGATCTGGAACTCCGGCTCGGGGTGGCCGTTGCGCATCACGAAGACCTGCGGGAAGACGCCCATGTCCCAGATGACCGACAGGGTCGTGAGCATCACGATGATCGGCTTGAGGATGGGCAGGGTGACGAACCGGAAGACGCCCCAGGCGCCGGCGCCGTCGAGGCGGGCGGCCTCCTCCAGCTCCTTGGGGACCTGGGTGAGACCGGCGCTGAGGGTGATCACCACGAAGGGGACGGCTCCCCAGACCACCAGCAGCGTGATCACGGCGAGGCCCTGGGGTCCGCTGGCGAACCAGTTGTGGCCGATCAGGTCGACCCCCGGCAGCTTGCTCAGGAGCGCGTTGAGGATGCCGTAGTCGGCGTCGAACAGCCACTTGAAGACGGTGGTCGCGACGATCACGGGCATGCCCCAGCTGGCCACCAGCGCGATGTTGATCAGGGTCTTCACCCAGCCGGAGACCCGCTGGAGCAGCAGGGCGATCAGCATGCCGATCACCATCGTGAAGACCACCGCGCCGACGGCGAAGAGCACCGTGCGCACCACGACGGTCCAGAACTCGCTGTCGCCGAGCACCTTGCTGAAGTTCTCGAAGCCCACCGACTCGGCCGGCTGGAAGCCCCACAGCTGCGGCTGGCCGAACTCCTGGAACGACAGGGTGACCAGGCGGACCAGCGGATAGCCCATGACCAGGGCGAGGATCAGCAGACAGGGCGCGAGCAGCAGCCAGGGGGTGGCGGCCGGGCCGTTCGTCCGTCTGGCGCGGGGCCGGTCCGCGGTGACCGGCGGGGGTGCCTGCCGCGGCGGCGGCACCTTGGCAGGGGTGGTCGTGTCGGCACTCATCGCGCGCTCCTTGGCGGGTCCCTCAGGTCTCACGGAAAGAAAAGCGGGGCTCCGCCTGCAACGGAGCCCCGCCTCAGGTCACTTGGTGTTGATGACCTTGTCGATCGCGGCGTCCGCTTCCTTCGCGGCGTCCTCGACCGACTTCTTGCCGGTGCCGATGCTCTGGAGCATGGTCTGAAGGACCTGGGCCTTCTCGACCTGACCCCAGCCGGGTGCCATCGGGACGAACCAGTTGGACTCGGCGGCGGTGGCCGGGACGACCGTCGCCGGGTCGTTCTTCAGGGTGGCGAGGTCGGTCTTGTTGTTGGGCAGGTTGCCCTTGCCCATCAGGCCCTTCTGCCCGGCGGCGCCGGTGAGGGCGTTGATCCACTCGGCGGCGACGTCCTGCGCGTCCGACTTCACCGGGACGGCCAGGTCGGAGCCGCCCAGGAACACCGGGAGGTTCTTGCCGGACGGGCCGGGCATCACGAAGTTCTCGACGTTGTCCTTGAGCTTGCCGGTCTTGTCGTTCTCGGGAGCGGCGGCGCTGCCACCCTCCCAGGCCGGGGCGAAGATCATGCCGGACTTGCCCTGGCCGTACACGATGTAGCGGTCGGACTCGTCCTTGGTCTTGTCACCGTGCATGTAGGTGTCCAGGACCTTCTTGAACTCGTTCAGGCCCTTGATCGACTCGGGCGAGGAGAGGCTGGCCTTCCACTGGCCGCCCTCCTCCTTGGCGATGGCGCCGCCGGCGTCGTAGACGAAGGACATGGCCGCGTACCAGTCACGGGAGGGCTGGTACCAGGCGCTGAACTTGTCGCCCTGCTTCTTCTGGACCTTGTTCAGGGCGGCGGTGAGCTCGGCGTAGGTCTTCGGGGCGGCCTTGACACCGACCTGGCCGAAGACGTCCTTGCGGAAGTTGCCCACGCGGGTACCGGCGTAGTACGGCACGCCGTACGTCTTGCCCTCGTAGGTCACCGAGGCCTTCAGGCCGTCGAGCCAGGCGTCGGACTGCTCGAACTTCGCCGGGTCGACCGGGGCGAAGGCACCCTTGACCATGTAGGCGAGCATCTCGGTGTTGCCCATCTCGACAACGTCCGGGGTCTTGTCCGTGGCGAGAACGGCGTCGAGCTTGGCGTTCTTGTCCGGCCAGCCGTAGTACTCGTGCTTGATCTTGATGCCGGGGTGCTTCTTGGCGACCGCGTCGTCGGCGGCCTTCACCAGCTCGGGCCAGTTGTTCTGCGCGTCGACGGTCAGCCAGACGGTCAGCTCCTTGACGTCGCCGCCCTTGTCGCCGCCGCTGCCCTTGTCGTCACTGTCCCCGCACGCCGCGATGGAGAACATCATGCCCGCGATACCGATCGCGGCTACCAGCTTGCGCTTCACGCCACCCTCCTCAGGGATGCCACAAACCCCCCTCGTCCCCGCGGTGAATGGCGTCAACGCCGTGCGAACCGTCCGTGGGGCCGGGACCTGGACCAATGGTGTAGACCAGTACCCGGAGCTTGGCCCAGACCAATAGGGCTGTCAAGGGTGTTCAAGCGGCCCGTGGGCGTCCGTGATGGGACCGAGATATGCAGGGACCTTTCATTCCGCAAGCGACAGAACGGACGGACCACTGCGACTGAACCACTGCGTCTTGACAACGCGTTGGACTAGACCAACGGAGGCCTCGGGGGTATACAGAGGAGATCACGGAGCGTGCGGAGTACACCCACACAGGACACCCGCCCGCGAAGCCGTGCCACGATGTGAGCCGCGGCCGATGGGATTCGGTCGCATCGGCACCCGGAGCCGGGAAGGCGGAGCATGAGCACCGACGTCAGCAGTGCGGAGAACGAGGGTGGAGCGAGTGTCCGTACCGCGCGCGTGCCCAAGTACTACCGCCTGAAGAAGCACCTGCTGGACATGACGGAGACGCTGCCGCCCGGCACGCCCGTCCCGCCCGAGCGCACGCTGGCCGCCGAGTTCGACACCTCCCGCACCACCGTGCGCCAGGCCCTCCAGGAACTGGTGGTCGAGGGCCGGCTGGAGCGGATCCAGGGCAAGGGCACGTTCGTGGCCAAGCCGAAGGTCTCCCAGGCGCTGCAGCTGACCTCCTACACGGAGGACATGCGCGCCCAGGGCCTGGAACCGACGTCCCAGCTGCTGGACATCGGCTACATCACCGCCGACGACCGCCTCGCCGAGCTGCTGGACATCACCGCGGGCGGCAGGGTGCTGCGCATCGAGCGGCTGCGCATGGCCAACGGCGAGCCCATGGCGATCGAGACCACGCACCTTTCGGCCAAGCGCTTCCCGGCCCTGCGCCGCTCGCTGGTGAAGTACACGTCCCTGTACACCGCGCTGGCCGAGGTCTACGACGTCCATCTCGCCGAGGCCGAGGAGACCATCGAGACCTCGCTGGCCACTCCGCGCGAGGCCGGCCTGCTCGGCACCGACGTCGGCCTGCCGATGCTGATGCTCTCCCGGCACTCCCTGGACCGCGAGGGCAACCCGGTGGAGTGGGTGCGCTCGGTGTACCGCGGCGACCGCTACAAGTTCGTCGCCCGTCTGAAGCGGCCCGTCGAGTAACCGGTTTCCGCGGTGGGGCGGCTCGCGGAGCGAGTAATTCCGCGGTCCAAGCCGCCCACCCGTCGGCAAAGGCGACAAACGCTCCGCCGATGTGCCGACGAGGGGTTCCGTGCCGGTGACACCGTGACCTAGATTGCCTGCCCACTACACAGGTGATCTTTGAGGGGACGGAGTCGCCAGATGTCGCAAGCCCCAGAAGCGGGCGGGGAGCCGGTGGTGACGCCCATGCGCGTCGTCATCGCTCTCTGCCTCGTCGCCCCGTTCGTGGCCATGCTGTGGGTCGGTTCGTACGCCAGGACGGACCCGTCGCTCGGCGGCGTCCCGTTCTTCTACTGGTACCAGATGGCCTGGGTCGTCATCTCCACGGCGCTGACCATGGTCGCGTACAGGCTGTGGCAGCGCGACCAGCGCGAGCGTGCCGCCCGCAAGGGGGGTGAGCGCTGATGGAGAACGATGTCAACGTCGTCGCGCTCGCGGTCTTCGTCCTCTTCTTCCTGGCCGTCACGGTCATGGGCTTCATGGCCGCGCGCTGGCGCAAGGCCGAGAACGAGCACAGCCTCGACGAATGGGGCCTGGGCGGCAGGTCGTTCGGCACCTGGGTCACCTGGTTCCTGCTCGGCGGCGACCTGTACACCGCGTACACCTTCGTCGCGGTGCCGGCGGCCATCTACGCGGCGGGCGCGGCCGGCTTCTTCGCCGTGCCGTACACGATCCTGGTGTACCCGCTGATCTTCACGTTCCTGCCCCGTCTGTGGTCGGTCTCGCACCGCCACGGCTATGTGACGACCTCGGACTTCGTGCGCGGCCGCTTCGGCTCCAAGGGCCTGTCGCTGGCGGTCGCCGTCACCGGCATCCTCGCGACCATGCCGTACATCGCGCTCCAGCTCGTCGGCATCCAGGCCGTGCTGGACGTGATGGGCGTGGGCGGCGGCGAGGACACCAACTGGTTCGTCAAGGACCTGCCCCTGCTGATCGCCTTCGGCGTGCTGGCGGCGTACACCTACTCCTCCGGCCTGCGGGCGCCCGCCCTGATCGCGTTCGTCAAGGACACGCTGATCTACCTGGTCATCGCGGTCGCGATCATCTACATCCCGATCAAGCTGGGCGGCTTTGACGAGATCTTCACCAAGGCATCCGAGGCCTACGCCCAGACCAACCCCGCCACGGACAAGCCACGCGGCGCGCTGATCCCCGCCGAGGCGGGCCAGTGGACGTACGCCACGCTGGCGCTGGGCTCCGCGCTGGCGCTGTTCATGTACCCGCACTCGATCACGGCGACGCTGTCCTCGCGCAGCCGTGACGTGATCCGCCGCAACACCACGATCCTGCCGCTGTACTCCCTGATGCTGGGCCTGCTGGCCCTGCTGGGCTTCATGGCCATCGCGGCCGGGGTGAAGGTGCAGAACGGCCAGCTGGCCATCCCGCAGCTGTTCGAGGACATGTTCCCGGACTGGTTCGCGGGCGTGGCCTTCGCGGCGATCGGCATCGGCGCGCTGGTGCCGGCCGCGATCATGTCCATCGCGGCGGCGAACCTGTTCACCCGCAACATCTACAAGGACTTCCTCAAGCCGGACGCCACGCCCGCCGAGGAGACACGGGTCTCCAAGCTGGTGTCGCTGATGGTGAAGGTCGGCGCGCTGGTCTTCGTCCTGACGATGGACAAGACGGTCGCCATCAACTTCCAGCTGCTCGGCGGCATCTGGATCCTGCAGACCTTCCCGGCCCTCGTCGGCGGCCTGTTCACCCGCTGGTTCCACCGCTGGGCGCTGCTGGGCGGCTGGGCCGTCGGCATGCTCTACGGCACGATCGCCGCGTACGGGGTGGCCTCGCCGACCCAGAAGCACTTCGGCGGCTCCGCCAAGGAGATCCCCGGCATCGGCGAGATCGGCTACATCGGCCTGACGGCCTTCGTGATCAACGTGGCGGTGACGGTGGTCCTCACCTTCGCCCTGCGGGCCGCCAAGGCCCCGGAGGGCGTCGACGAGACCCGCCCGGAGGACTACACGGCGGACGCGGGCGACCCGGGCGTGAAGACGGAGCTGCCGGTCGTGCACTAGGGACTGTCGTCAACTCCCGCCTGCCCCGCGACGCCACGCACGCTCCCCCACTTCGTGGGAGGTGCCCCACTCGCCGCACCGGGCACAGGCCCGAGTACGTCCGGTAGGAGGGCTTGCACCCGGCACTCCCCCGGAGGGGGGATCCCCAGAGCACGCACCTGACGCCGCGGGGCCGCCCTCCGGGCGGCGACGGGAGTCTGACGAGGACCGCCCGGCCGGTCACCCACCAAGGCGACGCCCCGGGTCACCGGCCGAAGCCGAGCCGCGGGGGGGCCGCCGTCGGAGCACACGACGGCGGCCCCGTGCCGCACACTCTCGGCATGGACATCCGGATCCGCCCCGCACTGCCCGGCGAGTACGACGAACTCGGTGAACTCACCGCCCAGGCCTATCTCCAGGACGACCTCCTCACCTTCGGCGAGAACGACTGGTACCTCGGCGAGCTCAGGAACGTCGCCGGACGGGCGGCCGCCGCGGAGGTCCTCGTGGCCACGGACGACGGCCGTCTGCTCGGCGGTGTCACCTTCGTGCCGTCGGCGGGCCCCATGGCCGACCTGGCGGGCCCCGGCGAGGCCGAGATCCGCATGCTCGCCGTCGCCCACGACGCCCGGGGCCGCGGGGCCGGGGAGGCCCTCGTGCGGGCCTGTGTCGACCGGGCGCGCGCCCTGGAGGGCTGCACCGGCGTCGTGCTGTCCACCCAGGACGCCATGCGCGCGGCCCACCGCATCTACGAACGCCTCGGCTTCGTCCGCGCCCCGGGGCGCGACTGGCAGCCGCTGCCCGGGCACGACTTCACTCTGCTCACCTACGAGTTGACGCTATGAAGTCACCCGGCGCAGTCACTCGGCGCCACAACATATGGGGGTGCCATTCGCACCCGGCACTAGATGTATGCTCATGCTCGCTGTCGCCGCAGGGGAATCCGGTGCGAATCCGGAACTGTCCCGCAACGGTGTACTTGTGCGCATCCGCGCACGGGAGCTAGTCCGAGGACCTGCCGACAGCGCGCCCGGCCGTCCGGCCGGGACGCCCTGACGTCCGGGCCTCGTGGAGTGGGCCGGTGGACGCGACGCCGTGCGCGTTCGTGTGCCGCCCCGCTCCGTACCAGGCCCCTCCGTGCCGAGCGAGGGAGAGCCCCCCGTGACCATCGCGCCAGCAGACCCGGCTTCAGCAGCCGTCCCCGTGGACGAGGACGGTCCCGGTGCGGCGCTGCTCCGCACCCTCACCGAGCTGACCGCCGACCTCCCCGACGCCGACCCCGGCCGGGTGGCCGCTGCGGCGCTGCGCGGCCGGTCCGCGCGGGCGGACGAGGCCGAGTTGCGCGAACTGGCCACCGAGGCCGCCGCCGGTCTCATCTCCGAGGACCCGGCGTACAGCAGGCTGGCCGCCCGGCTGCTCACCCTCTCCATCCGCGCCGAGGCCGCGTCCCAGGGCGTCACGTCGTTCACCGGCTCCGTCGCGGCCGGGCACCGCGAGGGCCTGATCGCCGACCGCACCGCGGAGTTCGTGCGCGTCCACGCCGAGCGGCTCGACGCCCTCGTCGACCCGGCGGGAGACGACCGCTTCGGCTACTTCGGCCTGCGCACCCTGCACTCCCGCTATCTGCTCCGGCACCCCCTGACCCGCAAGGTCGTCGAGACGCCCCAGCACTTCCTGCTGCGCGTCGCCTCCGGACTCGCCGAGGACGACACGCACCGGTCCGTCGACGAGGTCGCCGCCCTCTACCGGCTGATGAGCCGCCTCGACTACCTGCCGTCCTCCCCCACCCTGTTCAACTCCGGTACCCGGCACCCCCAGATGTCGTCGTGCTACCTGCTCGACTCCCCCCTGGACGAGCTGGACTCCATCTACGACCGCTACCACCAGGTGGCCCGGCTCTCCAAGCACGCCGGCGGCATCGGGCTGTCGTACTCCCGTATCCGCAGCCGCGGTTCGCTGATCCGGGGCACCAACGGCCACTCCAACGGCATCGTGCCGTTCCTGAAGACGCTCGACGCCTCGGTCGCCGCCGTGAACCAGGGCGGCCGTCGTAAGGGCGCCGCGGCGGTGTACCTGGAGACCTGGCACTCCGACATCGAGGAGTTCCTGGAGCTGCGCGACAACACCGGTGAGGACGCCCGCCGTACGCACAACCTGAACCTCGCGCACTGGGTGCCGGACGAGTTCATGCGCCGGGTGAACGCCGACCAGGACTGGTCGCTGTTCTCGCCCGCCGACGTGCCCGAGCTGGTCGACCTGTGGGGCGAGGAGTTCGACGCCGCGTACCGCGAGGCGGAGGCGAAGGGGCTCGCGCGCAGGACGATCCCGGCCCGCGACCTCTACGGCCGCATGATGCGCACCCTCGCGCAGACCGGCAACGGCTGGATGACCTTCAAGGACGCCGCCAACCGCACCGCCAACCAGACGGCCGAGCCGGGACACGTCGTCCACTCCTCCAACCTCTGCACGGAGATCCTGGAGGTCACGGACGACGGCGAGACGGCGGTCTGCAACCTGGGTTCGGTCAACCTCGGCGCGTTCGTCGTCGACGGGGACATCGACTGGGAGCGGCTGGACGCCACCGTCCGCACCGCCGTCACCTTCCTCGACCGGGTCGTCGACATCAACTTCTACCCGACCGAGCAGGCGGGGCGCTCCAACGCCAAGTGGCGTCCGGTGGGCCTGGGCGCGATGGGCCTCCAGGACGTCTTCTTCAAGCTGCGCCTGCCCTTCGACTCGGCCGAGGCGCGGCAGCTGTCCACGCGGATCGCCGAGCGCGTCATGCTCGCGGCCTACGAGGCCTCCGCGGACCTCGCCGAGCGCAACGGCCCGCTGCCGGCCTGGGAGAAGACCCGCACGGCCAGGGGCGTGCTGCACCCCGACCACTACGGCGTGGAGTTCACCTGGCCCGAGCGCTGGGCGGCGCTGCGCGAGCGGATCGCCTCGACGGGTCTGCGCAACTCGCTGCTGCTCGCCATCGCGCCCACCGCGACCATCGCCTCGATCGCGGGCGTCTACGAGTGCATCGAGCCGCAGGTCTCCAACCTGTTCAAGCGCGAGACCCTGTCCGGCGAGTTCCTCCAGGTCAACTCCTACCTGGTGCAGGACCTCAAGGACCTCGGCGTGTGGGACGCCCGCACCCGGGAGGCGCTGCGCGACTCCAGCGGGTCGGTGCAGGGCTTCGCGTGGATCCCCGAGGAGGTCCGGGCGCTGTACCGCACCGCCTGGGAGATCCCGCAGCGCGGTCTGATCGACATGGCGGCGGCGCGGACCCCGTACCTGGACCAGGCGCAGTCGCTGAACCTGTTCCTGGAGACGCCGACGATCGGCAAGCTCTCCTCGATGTACGCCTACGCCTGGAAGTCCGGGCTGAAGACGACGTACTACCTGCGCTCGCGTCCGGCGACGCGGATCGCCCGTGCCGCGCAGGCCTCCGTCCCCGTCCCGCAGCAGGCCTCCGCCGAGGCCGTGGCCTGCTCCCTTGAGAACCCCGAGTCCTGCGAGGCCTGCCAGTGAGCTCCGACCGCGACACCCGTCTCCTCGACCCGGGTTTCGAGCTGACCCTGCGCCCGATGCGCTACCCGGACTTCTACGAGCGCTACCGGGACGCCATCAAGAACACCTGGACCGTGGAGGAGGTCGACCTCCACTCGGACGTCGCCGACCTCGCGAAGCTGACGCAGGAGGAGCAGCATCTGATCGGCCGGCTGGTGGCGTTCTTCGCCACGGGCGACTCGATCGTCGCGAACAACCTGGTGCTGACGCTGTACAAGCACATCAACTCGCCCGAGGCGCGCCTGTATCTGTCACGGCAGCTGTTCGAGGAGGCCGTGCACGTCCAGTTCTATCTGACGCTGCTGGACACCTATCTGCCCGACCCGGAGGACCGCGCGGCCGCGTTCGCGGCGGTGGAGAACATCCCCTCCATCCGCGAGAAGGCCGAGTTCTGCTTCCGGTGGATCAACGAGGTCGAGAAGCTGGACCGGCTGGAGACGCAGGCCGACCGCCGTCGCTTCCTGCTCAACCTGATCTGCTTCGCCGCGTGCATCGAGGGGCTGTTCTTCTACGGCGCGTTCGCGTACGTCTACTGGTTCCGCAGCCGGGGTCTGCTGCACGGTCTCGCCACGGGCACCAACTGGGTGTTCCGTGACGAGACGATGCACATGTCCTTCGCGTTCGAGGTGGTCGACACCGTGCGCAAGGAGGAGCCGGAGCTGTTCGACGACCGGCTCCGCCAGGAGGTCACCGACATGCTCGCGGAGGCGGTCGAGGCCGAGCTGCAGTTCGCCCGCGACCTGTGCGGCGACGGTCTGCCGGGGATGAACACCGAGTCGATGCGGCAGTACCTGGAGTGCGTGGCCGACCAGCGGCTGACCCGCCTGGGCTTCGCGCCGGTGTACGGCTCGGAGAACCCGTTCTCCTTCATGGAGCTCCAGGGGGTTCAGGAGCTGACCAACTTCTTCGAGAGGCGTCCCTCGGCGTACCAGGTGGCGGTGGAGGGCACCGTCGACCTGGACGAGGACTTCTGATCCTCGGAGGACCTGTGGGCCTCGGCCGCCTTCAGCTGGCGGTCGATCCGGCGCTCGTGGATCGCTCCCACGAGCGCCGGAGCTGCGAGGACGAGGAGGAGAAGCGCGACTGCGAGGTATTCCGTGAGTGCGTTCATGCGTCCAGTGTCGAACTCGGGCGACGCTCCTGACAGTGGCAGGACTGCCGCACTCCCTCGAATTACTGCCACACCTGAGGCACACTGGCAGCATGCCGCCATGTCTGCGAGGTGAGTCGTGCTGAAGAACGTGGCCGTCGTCCTGCTCGACGGTGTACATCCCTTCGAACTGGGCGTCGTGTGCGAGGTGTTCGGCCTCGACCGCAGCGACCAGGGACTGCCGGTGTACGACTTCGCGGTCGTCTCCGCCGAGGGGCCCACCCTGACCACCCATGTCCCGGGCTTCACCCTCGCCACGCCGTACGGCCTGGACCGGCTCGACGAGGCCGATCTGATCGCCGTGCCCGCCGGCAACGACTTCATGGCCCGCCAGTGGCCTAGCGCGCTGCTCGACTCCCTGGTCAGGGCGGTGGACCGGGGCGCCCGGGTGCTGAGCGTGTGCTCCGGGGTGTTCGTGCTGGGCGCGGCCGGACTGCTCGACGGGCGGCGCTGCGCCGCGCACTGGAAGCATGTCGACGAGCTGGCCCGGCGCTATCCGAGCGCGGTCGTGGAGCCGGATGTGCTGTACGTGGACGAGGACCCGGTGATCACCTCGGCGGGCACGGCGGCCGGCATCGACGCCTGTCTGCACATCGTGCGCAAGGAGGAGGGCACCGAGGTCGCCAACGCCATCGCGCGCCGGATGGTCGTCCCCCCGCACCGCGACGGCGGCCAGGCGCAGTACGTCGACCGGCCGCTGCCCGCGGCGCCGTGCGACACCGTCGGCGAGGTGCTCGCCTGGATGGAGCGCAACCTCGACGAGGAGGTCACCGTCGAGCAGCTCGCCGCCCGCGCGCTGATGTCCCCGCGCACCTTCGCCCGCCGCTTCCAGCAGGAGACCGGGACGACGCCCTACCGCTGGATCCTGCGCCAGCGGGTGCTGCTGGCGCAGCGGCTGCTGGAGGTGACGGACGAGACGGTGGACACCATCGCCGGCCGCACCGGCTTCGGCACGGCGGCCGCCCTGCGCCATCAGTTCGTCCGGGCGCTGGGGACCACGCCGAACGCCTACCGGCGCACGTTCCGGGGTCCCGAGGCGGCCGCCTGAGCGGTGCCGTCAGCGCGCCACCGGCCGCAGCAGCAGCCGGCCGGGGCGCAGGGTGATGCCGATGCGGGTGGCGTCGTCGGAGCCCTCGACCTGCTCGAAGCGGTACCTGCCGGCCAGCGCCGCCGTGATCAGCGTCAGCTGGGCCATCGAGAAGTGGTCGCTGGGGCACTTCCGATTGCCCACGCTGAACGGGCTCATGGCGTATTTCGGTACGTCCTTGGCGCGTTCGGGAAGCCAGCGGTCGGGGTCGAACTCCAGGTTCTGCGCGTACGAACGCGCGTCGCGCTGGATCGCGTACGGGCTGTAGACGATGTCGGCCCCGGCCGGAATGCGATAGCCGCCGAGTTCGGTGTCGGTGACCGCCCGCCGGGTCAATATCCACACGGCGGGTCGCAAACGCATCGCCTCGACGACGACATTGTTGGTGTGGGTGAGCTTGCGGACGTCCTCGAATGCGACGGGCCGGCCCCCACCGGTCACGGATTCAACTTCCGCACACACCCGGTCCGCGTGCTCGGGATGCTCGGCGAGTACATGAAGGAGCCACATGATCGTGGACGCCACGGTTTCGCTGCCGGGGGTGAGTATCGCGACGACCTGGTCGTGGATCTCCTGTTCCCCGATGGGGTCGCCATTCTCGTCCTTCGCTTCGAGCAGTGCCGTCAGCAAATCGTCCGGCCTTTGACCGGACGCCCTGCGCTCGGCGACGATCTCGTCGACGAGGAGATGCAGATCGGCCAGTGCGCGGTTGAATTCGCGGTTGGCCGGCAACGGCAGCCGGTACAGCGGCCCGAGCGGCACAACCATGCGCCGGTACATGCCCCGGAAGACGACGGCGAGGGCGGCGCACAGCCGTTCGGCGCGCTCGTCCATGTAGTCGCCGCGCAGCAGACAGCGCGCGGCGATGCGCACGGCCACCCGGAAGGACTCCGAGGTGCACTCGACGGTCTGCCCCGGCTGCCAGCGCTCGGCCAGCGCGTGCGCCTCCTCCTCCATGATCGGGCCGTAGGCGGGGATGGCGTCCAGCCGGAAGGCGGGTTGGATGGTGCGCCGCTGGCGGCGGTGCCGGGGCCCGTTGGCGGTGGCCACGCCCTCCTTGCCGAGCAGTCCCTCCAGGGACTCCCAGAGCGGGCCGTCGATCTTGAAGTCGGGGCTGAGGGCGAGGGCCCCGGTGAGGTCGGGCGTGGTGACGGCGTAGACCGTCTTGGGGCCGAGCCGCAGCCGCACGACGTCGCCGTGCTCGCGCAGCCGGGACATGAAGGTGAGCGGGTCGCGGGCCAGTTTCCAGCCGTGGCCGAGCAGCGGTATCCCGCCTCCGGCGAGGGGCGGCTCACGCAGTTCCGGCGCTTCGGCCCCGAGGGGCCTGACGGACTCGACGGTCATTTCTCACCTGCCGCTTCGTTGTTGACGTACGGGGGTGTCGCACGGTCGTCCCAGCTGTCGACCCGGTAACGGCCGGACTCGTGGTGGAACCAGTACACGGAACTGAACCAGTTCCGCATATTTCCCAGGCATGCGCGTACGGCAGTGCCGAGTTCCTTTCCCCGGACGGTGCCGTCGGCGAGGCGGTCCGCGAAGTCCAGCGCCTCCCGTTCGGCGACGAGGAATTCCTCGATGCAGCGCAGAACGCGGCGTCTGACTTCCGTGACGGCTTGTTCGAGTGTCAGCCCCTCATGGGTGATGAGACTGATTCCGAGATTGTGGACCTCGTCGCCCGCTATTTCCTTCGGCAGCGAGCAGAGGTCGTTGTACCACGCGGCGAATTCCTGGCTCAGGAGTGCGGCCCGCCGGAATGCGGGGTTTTTCCGCACCTCGTCCGGGAGTTCGAGTTCCGCGCTCGCCTCCAGCAGGTCGGTCCAGATCCAGTGCGCGAAGGTGAGGCGGCGCAGGGCGAGATACTCCTCCACCGTCGGGACGATCCCCTCGACACGGTTGTGGAATTCCCGGTCGTACGCCTCGATGACGGCGTGGAAGTGCCGGGCGAAGCGGGCGTTCCAGCTCGCCGGGAGGAAGGAGTACAGCCGCCGGACGCTGTCCGCGAACCCCGCGACCAGGGGATCCGGGTGGTGCAGATGGGCCGCCGGGGAGTCCAGGGCCAGGTGCAGGCGCGCCCGCAGCTCCTCCCAGGCGACGGCCCGGCCGTGCACGATGTCACGGTCGTGCCGGTCGTCCCAGACGAAGAACCAGGCGCTGTAGTCGGCTATCGCCTGCATGACGTCGTCGGGCGCGCCGATGTAGTAGCCGGCCATGAGGTCGGTGTAGCAAAGACCGTCGGCATATTCCTCCACCTTGTCGGCGGGCATCAGCCGTTTTTCCAGCAGCCAGGTCCTGGTCTTCTCCTGGAGCCTGGGCCAATAGGCGTGCAGTTGCCGGGGAAACTCCGCTTCGATCACCGGCAGGGAGAGTGCTGTTGGGACCGCGATCGCCGTCGTCGATGTGGTGCCGTGTGGGAATGAAGACACGAACAGACCCCTCTCAGCCGACCAGAGTGCGCACACCCCTCCCGCCGTGCCGGGCGTGCGCCGTTGCGTATCCCCGCGCTTCCCATTCAGCACTACAACTGACCGTTCTGGGAACGGATTTGCTCCATTCACTACCCCGAGATGCCGAGAAGCGCCTCCTGTGTGACCCTTGTGGAGAGGCTGCGGATGCTATGGGGTCGAACATGTGACGGACTGGCGAACGGACAGATGCGAGCGGCGCCCGCCCGGGATCAACTCCCGTGCGGGCGCCGCTGGTTCAAGATGCGGACCATGGTCAGTCGTTCGCGACCACGGGGTAGCGGGGCTCGTTCTCGGCCATCTGCCGCAGCGCGTCCTTGCGGTCCCGCTTGGAGAGACGGTCGATGTAGAGGTATCCGTACAGGTGATCCGTCTCGTGCTGGAGGCAGCGGGCGAAGTAGCCGGTGCCGCGCACCTTGATCGGGTTGCCCTTCTCGTCCTGCCCGGTCACCTCGGCGTAGTCCGGACGGGCGAGCGGCATGTACGCCGTCGGCACCGACAGGCAGCCCTCGTTGCTGTCGTCCAACCGGCGCACCTCGGCGGGCAGTTCGACCAGCCTGGGGTTGCAGACGACGCCGACGTGGCGCGCGCCCTCGTCGTCCGGGCAGTCGTAGACGAAGACCTTCAGGCCCACGCCGATCTGGTTCGCGGCCAGGCCCACGCCCTCGGCGGTGCGCTGACTGGCGAACATGTCGGCGACCAGCTGCTGGAGGTCCTCACCGAAGTCGGTGACGTCCTGGCACTCCTTGTGCAGCACCGGGTTACCGACGACCGTGATCGGCCGGGAGGTCCCGGCCTCCCGCCACGCCGCCTCGCGCTCCTCGGTGTCCTCGGAGTCGATGACGAAGCCCTCGTCGTCCACGGGGAGCACGCCCGCGTGCTGCTGATCGGTGTCCTGCTGCGCCATGACCGACGATGCCTTCCTCAACAAAATCAGGGGTGTAGTGCTCTAACAGGGTAAGGGGCGGCGCCCCTGGAAGGCGCGGGACGGTGTCGATGTGCGGCTCCGCCGCGCGGGCGCGACCGGCCACGACGGACCCGCGCCCGGGAACGGCCTCAGCACACCTCTTCGAGATCCCGCCAGTCCCGCGAATCGGGTGAATCAGCCACCCACCCGTCCAGCAAGCCCCTCACCAGCGAAGCCGGTGCGGCCACCCCGCACTCCCGCTCCGGCACCCAGAGCGACCCGTCGGTCCGGTGCCCCAGGGGCCCGGGATGACCGGGCTCGCTGTGGTCGTGGGGATCCAGGTGCTCACCGTCGCCCTCGTCCGCCGGCATCCGCGACTCCGAGCACATCCGGCACAGCAGCCGCACCGACGAGGACCAGTCCTCCGCCGCGAACCCCGCGTCGGCGGCGAGCTGCTCCAGCGCGTCCCGGTCCGCCTCGGTCGCCGCCTCCAGCAGCACCACCCAGGTCGGCACGGGCGACGGCGCCCACAGCTCGATCTCGTCGAAGACCGGGTAGGCGTGCCCGGCGGAGGTGGTCCGCTCGCCGTGCGGCACGCCGTCGTGCAGGACGACCTCGCCCCAGCGGCGCCCGGAGGACGGCAGCGGGATCGACAGCACCTCCAGCCGGGCCGGGTCGAGCCTGCGCCCCCAGACGACCTCGGCCTCGCCCTCGGGCGACAGCCGCACCGCCGCGCTGCCCAGGTCCATGCCGACGGGTTCGCCCGAGGCGGCCGCGCCGCCGGGCACCGGGAGCCCGTAGGCCTGCCAGGCGCGGCGGGCCAGCGGCCAGTCCTGGAGCGCGGTGGCCGCGATGCCCACGTTCCACCAGTCGGGTGCGCCGGTCTCCCGGTCGAGCAGGGCGACCGCGCGCAGACCGGCCGTGCGGGCCTGCTCCCAGTCGTGCCGGAACTTGTGCAGCAGTGCGAGGTTGAACCAGGACTCCGACAGCCAGGGTTCCAGGTCGGCGGCGCGCGTCAGCAGCGCTCCCGCGTCCTCGTAACGGCCGTCGCCGATCAGCGTGAACGCGCGGTCCGTGGCCTGCCGCCAGGAGGCGGAGGGCCGGTGCCGTCCCTTGCCGAAGATCCTCACGATTCCCGCCTGCCAGTTCCGTTTGGTGGGCTGGCCAGTGCCCCCGGACACTCTCTCTCCTTCGCATCCAACCACGTGCTGCCGGAAGGGCGCTCATTACCCATGGGTTACCCAGCCGCGGGCAGCGTCAGACGGTCTCCGGCGAGCACTCTGGCCAGCGCTTCCACCACGTCCGGCGCACAGTCCCCGGCCGTCCCGGGCCGCGGCTCCTCCAGGGCCTTCAGGGGCCCGCCGGGACCCGTACCCCGGGCCTTCTCCTCGTACGCGTTCACCGCCCGGACGATCCTCGCGGCCCTCGGCCGCTCCCGGCAGGGACCGGCCTGCCGCTCGACGACCACGGCGACCGCCGCGTCGCACAGCGGGTTCAGGACGAGCAGCCCGGCCGGCGGCAGCACACACGCCGGGCCGCTCCAGTCGGTGAACACGCCCTGGTTACAGAGGGGTTGGAAGCAGACCGCGGCGAACGCGACGGTGAGCACCCGGCGGTCCGGCTGGTCGGCGGTGGGGCCGTGGCCGCGCGCGATGTGCGGTACGCCGCCGAGCGGGGTGGCCGCCCTCCCCGGAGATCCGTCGGAAGGGCCTCGGGCGGAGAGGGACGCGTCCGGGGCCGAAGCCTCTCGGATTAGCACGTACGGATGAGGGGGGCGGCGAACCCCGGCCGGGCCGGGACTCCTGTGCGGCCCGGGAGGTCAGGACTCCTGCGGGGTGACCGTGACGTCGTGCTCGGGCACCGCCTGCCCGGCGCGGATCAGGTCGAGCCGCCCCAGGACCTTGGAACGCAGGTCGGTGGGCACGTCGTCATGCCCGCAGCAGCGCTTGACCAGCTTCTTCACGGCCTCTTCGAGCCCGTACTTCTCCAGGCACGGCGAGCACTCGCTGAAGTGCTGCTTGAACTTGTCGCGATCGACGTCCGGCATCTCGCTGTCGAGGAACTCGTAGAGATGGTCGAGTACCTCACTGCAGTCCGTCTCGTGCGGCTCTCCGCAGCTCATGAGCCCGAGCCTTTCGCTTCGTTCGACTCTCCGGCGCCCGCCGGGACCAGTCCGCGTTCGCGGGCGTAGTCCTCCAGCATGCCGCGCAGTTGACGGCGGCCCCGGTGCAGCCGGGACATCACCGTACCGATGGGTGTCCCCATGATGTCCGCGATCTCCTTGTACGCAAAGCCCTCGACGTCCGCGAGATAGACGGCGATGCGGAACTCCTCGGGGATCGCCTGGAGGGCTTCCTTCACGTCCGAGTCGGGCAGATGGTCGAGCGCCTGCGACTCCGCGGAGCGCAGACCGGTCGACATGTGCGACTCGGCGCGGGCGAGCTGCCAGTCCTCGATCTCCTCGGCCGCGCTGCGCTGCGGTTCACGCTGCTTCTTGCGGTACGAGTTGATGAAGGTGTTGGTGAGGATGCGGTACAGCCAGGCCTTGAGGTTGGTGCCCTCGCGGAACTGGTGGAACGACGCGTACGCCTTGGCGTACGTCTCCTGGACCAGGTCCTCCGCGTCGGCCGGATTGCGCGTCATGCGCAGCGCGGCCGAGTACATCTGGTCGAGGAATGCGAGCGCGTCCCGTTCGAAGCGCGCGCTGCGCTCGTCGGCGGACTCCGTGCCGGTGTCCGCGCTCGTGCCCTGGCCCTCGGGCAGCTCCGCCTGGCCGTTGTCGGTCCCTGCGTCGGTCCCAGTGACCGGACCCACCTCCTCAAGATTTCGGGCGGAACCGAGTCCGGTCCCACTCGTTTCGGAGGATAGAACACGACCCGTGTCCGCCGCCGCCCGAATCGGCGCGCTCCTGGCCGCGTGCAGTACCGTCCAGTCCAGGTCAGAGCGGGTACTGCGGCTCGGGCAATACGTCGAACCCATGCGGCGGACTTCCTCTCCCACGACGCGTCTCGAATGCCGGGACGTCGGCACTTCTGTCCGCCTCAACCAAGCGGTGCCGCTCCGCATTCCCGGTCGTTCAGCCGAGTGACCCGGTCCACTCCACGACGGCGTCCGTGACGATCGCCAGCGCCTCGGCCTGGGTGAGAGGGGCCCGCTTCGGCACCGTCAGTCCGTGATCGCCCTGGGGCACCCCGACCAGTTCGTGAGTGCCCTCGGGGAACTCCTCCGGTCTGCCGAACGGGTCGTTGCCGCCCTGGACGACGAGCGTGGGCACCCCGGTGCCGAGCAGTTCGGCGGCGCGGGACCTCTCGGGCCTGCCCGGCGGGTGCAGCGGGAAGCTGAGCGCGAGGACGGCCAGCGCGCCGAGTTCGGTGGCCGTGCGGCAGGCGACGCGGGCCCCGGCCGACCGGCCGCCGGAGACGACGGGCAGGCCGGGCGCGCTCACCGCGGGCCAGATGCCGCGCCAGCCGATGTCCAGGGTCTTCGGCGCGGTGGCGACCTTCCTGCCCGCGACCCGCCAGGGCTGTTCGACGAGGGCGACGCTCACCCCGTGCCAGGGGAGCGTGCGCGCGAGGGCCTGGAGGTCGCGGGCCTCGATGCCGCCGCCCGCACCGTGGCTGACGGCGAGGACGAGGCGGGGCCGCGGCGCCGGATGCCAGGTGATCCGGGCGTCCCCCGCCTCGGTGCCGATGGTCTCGGTGGTCACGCCGGAAGAGGTGGTCACGTCAGAAGAGGTGGTCACGTCAGAAGAGGTGGTCACGTCAGAAGAGTGTGCCCTCTTCGGGGCCCTCCAGCTCCCTCAGCAGCTCCGGCCCGTTGTTGCGGACGTTGCTGACGGCCGTGGTCACCGGGTAGGCGCGCATCAGGCCGGCCGGCGGGGGCACGAGCAGCTCGCGCAGGCCCTCGGGGTCGGTACGGGCGGGGTCCAGCCAGGCGTCCCAGCGGTCCGGGGTGAGCATCAGCGGCATGCGCGGGTGGATCTCGGCGAGCACGTGCGGGCCCTCGGCGGGCGAGACGGCCAGCGGGGTCGTCTCGGCCTCGGTGGTGATCACGGAGCAGGTCGTCCACCAGGCCCGGGGGTGGTCGTCGGGCAGCGTGCCGTCCCGCCAGAACTCGTACAGCCCGGCCATGGCGAAGACCGACCCGTCGGCGGGCAGCACGAAGTAGGGCTGCTTGCGGGGACGCTTCTTCTTCCCCTCCACCTCCAGATCGCGCTCCTGCTTGCCGGTGACCCACTCGTAGTAGCCGTCGGCGGGCAGGATGCAGCGGCGGGCGGCGAAGGCGCGGCGGTAGGCGGGCTTCTCGTGCACGGTCTCCGCGCGTGCGTTGATCATCCGGGCCGCGCCCTCGGGCGTCTTGGCCCAGGACGGCACGAGCCCCCACCTCAGCTTGCGCAGCTGGCGAACCGGGCGCCGGTCGTCCGCGTCCTTCAGGGGACGGTCCAGGACGGCGTAGACCTCCTTGGTGGGCGCCACGTTGTAGTCGGGCTCCAGGGTCTCCTCGGGCTCCCACTTCTCGATCTCGAAGACTCCCGCGAGATCCTCGGGCCTACGACTGGCTGCATACCGTCCGCACATACGTGCCACACTGCCAGACTCCGCACCAGGACAGGGAGCGACCCGGGAACATGGACAGCAGTACAGCGGCCTCTCTGTGGGACGAACTCGTCGGCACCCAGGCCGACCCGGATCTGTGGGTGGTGATCGCGACCCTGGTCGCCGCCGCCGCGGTGGTCCTCCCGCCCCGCCCCTGGCGCATCGCCCGCAACGCGATCACCATCGCCCACGAGGGCGGCCACGGCCTGGTCGCGCTGCTCACCGGCCGCACCCTGACCGGCATACGTCTGCACTCCGACACCAGCGGCCTCACCGTCAGTCGCGGCAAGCCGCACGGCATCGGCATGATCCTCACCGCGGCGGCCGGCTACACCGCTCCCCCGCTGCTGGGCCTCGGCGGCGCGGCCCTGCTCGCCGCGGGCCGCGTCACGCTGCTGCTGTGGCTGGCCACGGCGCTGCTGCTGGCCGTGCTGGTGATGATCCGCAACGCGTACGGGGCGCTCACCGTCGTGCTGACCGGCGGCACCTTCCTGCTGGTGTCCTGGCTGGCCGGGCCCCAGGTGCAGGCGGCGTTCGCGTACGCGGTGGTGTGGTTCCTGCTGCTGGGCGGTGTACGGCCGGCGTTCGAGCTCCAGTCCAAGCGGCGCCGGGGAGGCGCGGGCGACTCGGACGCCGACCAGCTCGCCCGGCTGACGCACGCGCCGGCGGGGGTGTGGCTGTTCTTCTTCCACGCGGTGTCGCTGTGCTCCCTCGTGGGCGGCGGACGGTGGCTGCTGGAGCTGTGACGCGGCGGGCTGCCCGCCGGGGCCCGCCGGGCCGCGACGGCAGCGGTCCCGCACGGACGCGGTACGGAGGTTGACGGTGGCGGTCCCGCGCGGGCCGCGGAGCTGTTCTCGATCAAGATCTCGCCTCGCCGTCAGCCACTAAAGTGGGGCCCATGACCGTGAACCCCGCCCACACCGCACTCTGGCCCGCCCCGCACGCGAGCGGAGCCGTCGACGCGACGGTCCACGTGCCGGGGTCCAAGTCGGTCACCAACCGCGCCCTCGTGCTCGCCGCGCTCGCGAGCGAACCCGGCTGGCTGCGCCGCCCGCTGCGCTCCCGCGACACCCTGCTGATGGCCGGCGCGCTGCGCACGATGGGCGTGGGCATCGAGGAGGGCGTGGGCCCGGACGGCACCGGCGAGTTCTGGCGGGTCATCCCCGCCGCGCTGCGCGGCCCGGCCACGGTCGACGTCGGCAACGCCGGCACGGTGATGCGCTTCCTGCCGCCGGTCGCCGCGCTCGCCGACGGCCCCGTCCGCTTCGACGGCGACCCCCGCTCCTACGAGCGCCCCCTGAACGGCGTCATCGACGCCCTGCGCGTCCTCGGCGCGCGGATCGACGACGACGGGCGCGGCGCGCTGCCCCTCACCGTGCACGGCAGCGGCGCCCTGGACGGCGGCCGGGTGGAGATCGACGCCTCCTCGTCCTCGCAGTTCGTCAGCGCCCTGCTGCTGTCCGCCCCGCGCTTCAACCAGGGCGTGGAGGTCCGGCACACCGGGTCAACGCTGCCGTCGATGCCGCACATCCGGATGACGGTGGACATGCTGCGCTCGGTCGGCGCGCAGGTGGACACCCCCGAGTCCGGCGGCGAGCCCAACGTCTGGCGGGTCACCTCGGGCGCGCTGCTCGGCCGCGACCTGGTGATCGAGCCCGACCTGTCCAACGCCCAGCCGTTCCTGGCGGCCGCCCTGGTGACCGGCGGCAAGGTGCTGATCCCGGACTGGCCGGTCCGCACCACCCAGCCAGGTGACCGGCTGCGGGAGATCTTCACCGAGATGGGCGGCTCCTGCGAGCTGACCGACTACGGCCTGGTGTTCACCGGTTCGGGTGCCGTGCACGGCATCGACGTGGACCTCGGCGAGGTCGGCGAGCTGACCCCGGGCATCGCGGCGGTCGCGGCCCTCGCGGACTCCCCCTCCACCCTGCGCGGCGTGGCGCACCTGCGGCTGCACGAGACGGACCGGCTGGCCGCGCTCACCAAGGAGATCAACGAGCTCGGCGGCGACGTCACCGAGACCGCCGACGGACTGCACATCCGGCCCCGCCGGCTGCACGGCGGTGTCTTCCACACCTACGAGGACCACCGCATGGCGACGGCCGGCGCGATCATCGGCCTGGCGGTCGAGGGCGTACAGATCGAGAACGTGGCGACGACGGCGAAGACACTGCCGGACTTCCCCGACCTGTGGACCGGGATGCTCGGGGCGTAGGGACGCGGGGAACCACCATGCGCCGCTACGGCAAGCACACCGACGAGGACGACATCCGCCAGCGCCCCAACCGCAAGGGGAACCGGCCGCGGACGAACATCCGGCCCAAACACGAGGACGCCGCCGAGGGCATGGTCCTCACCGTCGACCGGGGCAGGCTCACCTGCCTCGTCGACGAACAGCCCGTGATTGCCATGAAGGCCCGTGAACTGGGCCGCAAGGCCGCCGTGGTCGGCGACCGCGTCGCGCTCGTGGGCGATCTGTCGGGCAAGAAGGACACACTCGCGCGAATCGTCCGCATCGAGCAGCGCGACTCGGTGCTGCGCCGCACCGCCGACGACGACGACCCGTACGAGCGGGTGGTCGTGGCCAACGCCGACCAGCTCGCCATCGTCACCGCCCTCGCCGACCCCGAGCCGCGGCCCAGGCTGATCGACCGCTGCCTGGTCGCCGCGTACGACGGCGGGCTGACCCCGCTGCTGGTGATGACCAAGTCGGACCTCGCCCCGCCGGACGAGTTGCTGGAGCTGTACGGCGATCTCGACATCCCGTACGTCGTCACCAGCCGCGAGGAGCTGGAGAGCGGCGGCGCGGCGGACCGGGTGCGCGAGCATCTGGCCGGCAAGGCCACGGCGTTCGTCGGCCACTCGGGCGTCGGCAAGACGACCCTGGTCAACGCGCTGGTCCCGGAGGACCGCCGCCGGCTGACCGGCCGGGTGAACGCGGTGACGGGCCGCGGCCGGCACACCACCACCTCGGCGCTGGCGCTGCCGCTGTACGGGGCGGACGGCTGGGTGATCGACACACCGGGCGTACGGTCCTTCGGGCTGGCGCACATCGACCCGTCGCGGGTCATCCACGCCTTCCCGGACCTGGAGCCGGGCACCGAGGGCTGTCCGCGCGCGTGCAGCCACGACGAGCCGGACTGCGCGCTGGACGCGTGGGTGGCCGAGGGTCACGCCGACCCGGCACGGCTGTACTCGCTGCGCCGGCTGCTGGCGACCCGTGAGCGCAGGGAAGGTGACTGACTCCCGCGTTGTTCGACTCGACGCGAGTCCTGTAAGGGCATAATCGCAAAAGCCGGACCCCAAGAGCGAGTAAAGCCTGACGAGCGGTCACAGAGCGTCGCGGAGCCAGGAGTTACGGGAGGAACAGCACATGGCGTGGCTGCTGGTCATCGTGGCGGGGCTGCTCGAAACCGGCTTCGCCGTCTGCCTGAAGCTGTCGCACGGGTTCACCAGGCTCTGGCCCACCATCGCCTTCGCGATCTTCGCGCTGGGCAGTTTCGGTCTGCTCACGCTGTCGCTGCGCAAGCTCGACGTGGGTCCGGCGTACGCGGTGTGGACCGGCATCGGCGCGGCGGGCACGGCGATCTACGGCATGGCCTTCCTCGGTGACGTGGTCTCCACGCTGAAGATCGTGTCCATCGTGCTCGTCATCTGCGGGGTCATCGGGCTCCAGTTGTCGGGCTCGGCGCACTGACCCCGGCGCCGGGCAGGACCCCGCGGACGAGGTCGGCGACACCGCCCTCGGCGGGCGGCGCCAGAACGCAGGACAGGGCGAGCCGTACGGCCACCTCGCAGGAGCGGGCCAGATCGGCGGTGTCCTGCCGGGTGCGGTACGCGCCGGGGCCGGCGACGGCGGCGACGGCCCGGTCCCGTACGAGGGTCACGAAGTCGGCGGGCGAGGGCAGCGGCCCGTCGGCGCGGCGCTGCGCGGGCGTGACCGAGGAGGACCGCACCGCGGTGAGCGCGAGCGCGGGCAGCCGCTCGTTCCAGCAGCCCGTCAGCAGGGCTCTCACGAGCGCGTTGTCGCGGGCGGTGGCGGTGGTCCACTCGGCGGCGGCGGTCAGTTTCTCGCGGGCGTCGGGGAACGCGGCGAGGGCCCGCTCGACCCCGGCCAGATAGCCGTCCGCCTCGCGCCGCACCAGCGCGCGGGCGAGGCCGTCCTTGCTGCCGAACTCGTTGTAGAGGGTCTGCCGGGACACTCCGGCCGAAGCCGCCACGTCCACCATCCGCACCGCGGACCACGCCCGCCGCGCCAGCGCCGTGTAGGCAGCATCCAGTAAAGACTCCCGCGCCGACGGCATCATCGCCTCCCGGGTTCCCACCACCTCTGCGCCCAGATTTGACGCGCCCGGGGCCCCTGTCAAGGGGGCCCGGAATCGCCCCAACCGCGGGCATGCGTGCCGGCTGCCGTAGCCGCGGGCATGCGTGCCGCCAGGGGCGGCACGGGTGGGCGCCGGGGGTCCCCCCTCCGGGGAGGCACCTCGCACCGCCGAGTTGCGCACCGCCCTCG